>JABHZW010000032.1 GCA_018656005.1 Candidatus Pseudelusimicrobium marinum
CTATGCTTATGTGGTCAACTAAGGAACAAAGAGAACGATGGGTGCCAAATATGGCATCTGGCAACAAATTATGGGCTTTTGCCCTTACTGAAGCCGAAGCCGGCTCTGATGCTACCGCACTCAAAACGACAGCCACAAAAACAGAAGATGGCAAACATTATATAGTAAATGGGTCTAAACACTTTATATCTACTGCTAAAGAGGCGGATTTTTATACCGTAGCCGTAACAACCAATCCAGAGCGTGGTGCAAGGGGAATAACCCTTCTTGTTATGGAAAAGGGTATGAAAGGCTTTTCGTTTGGTAAGAAAGAGGAAAAAGTGGGTATCCGTTCAAACCCTACTTACGAATTAAATTTTGAAAATGTTAAAGTGCCAGTAGAAAATTTGCTTGGCAGAGAAGGGCAGGGTTTATTAATAGTTCAAGAAACATTTGATTATAGTCGTCCAGGTGTAGCATCGCAGGCGATAGGTATAGCACAAGGTGCTTTGGACGAAACTATCCCATATCTAAGAACAAGGAAGCAGTTTGATCAACCTGTATCCAGTTTTCAGGCAATTCAACATAAAATTGCAGATTTATGTACAAAAGTTGAAGCTGGTAAAGCTTTGATATATTCCGTGGCACATAGAATGGATAAAGAGTTGATACCCGCAATGGACAATGCCATAGCCAATGGTACGAGAGTTCATGACGAACTTAAAAAGTTAAAAGGCAAACGATGGACAAAGTATAGTGGTATGACAAAACTTTTCTGTTCTGATACTGCAATGCAAGTAGCTGACGAATGTATAAATTTATGTGGTGGCATAGCATTTATGAAAGATTTCCCAGTAGAGAAATATGCTCGAGATGCCAAAATAACACAAATATATGAAGGCACAAATTTCATACAGAGAAACGAGATAGCGGCTTCGGTAATAAAAGAATATGCAAGTAAAGATAAGAAGTAAAATTCCATATTTGAGCTCTTTTTTATTTTTCTGCTCCTAAAGTACCGCTACTGCTTCGCAGTATTCGCTGAATGGACTAGTCGTTGCAGAGAAAATAAAAAAATAATCTCAAATCTGAAATTTTTTATAATAAAAAGTGTCTTTGAAATTTATAGAGGTAAATTTGGGAGAAAAAAATGGAAGAAATAACAATTGGACAAAAAATATATAAATTTGTAACAAACCCTGCAATTTTTTCTATTATACTACTTTGTGTTCCATTAGTAGTATCTCTAGGAACAACTTGGTGTATTAGACATTTGGATTTTAAAAATGATTATAAAAAAATTATTATAAAAAAACGCATAAATGCGTATAGTCATATAGAAAAACTAATAAACGATTTATATAGAGTATATCATAGAAACAGCAACATTTATCATAAAGTTTTTGATAATGAAAACAATATGAAAAAATTCTCTAATAATCTAATTAATATTATGTGTGAAGAAAAAATATGGATCTCTGCAGACATACACAAAAATATGTTTGTATTAAACAATATAATTGTTTGGTTTTTTAAGAAAAAAGAAAAACCAAAAAAAGAAGAATGTATTGAGTATGGAATAAAAATGTTTAAAAAAGTTTTAGCTCTCAGAATAAAAATGGAAAAAAGTATTTTAAAAGACATGAAATCTCTTTATAAAGTTGATGATTTCTTTAATAATGAAGCAAAAAGTATAAAAAAAGCTACAAGAAACATGGAAAGTAGATTAAACAATTTATGAAAAATATAATCGTATGTATAAAACAAACTCCGAAATCGGATAATATTAAAATAGATCCAGCTACAGGCTGTCTAATTAGAACTGGTGCTGAATCCGCCATCAATCCCTTCGACGAGTTCGCACTCGAAGAAGGCATCCGTATCAAAGAACGCCTTACTGCTCAAGGCAAAACCGCCGTAGTTAATGTCATAACTATGGGGCCTCCGCAGGCAGAGGCGGTTTTGCGTACATCAGTCGCCAAAGGAGCGGACAAAGTGTTTCACCTTTCAGATATCGCATTTGCCGGATCAGACACTTGGGCTACAAGCTATGCCCTATCCAAAGGCATACAAAAAATTGGTAACCCTTACATTATTATATGTGGTAAACAAACCAACGATAGCGATACCGGGCATATAGGTGCGCAAATTTCTGCTTGGTTAAAATATCCTAACTCTTCGTTTGTGCGAAAAGTAAGTGAACTTGGTGATGCAAATATCACAGTAGAACGACTTGTGGAAGACGGCACAGATACAATCAATCTAAGCACACCCGCTGTTTTAAGTGTGGTTAAAGAAATTAATAAGCCAAGAATAGCGTCAATAAGTGGCAGAATTTCTGCTAAAACTTTTGAAATTACAACATGGACAGCTGACGATATCAAAGCAGATAAAACTAAACTTGGCATGAAAAATTCGCCTACCAAAGTGGTAAAAAGTTTTACACCAAAAAGGGAAGCTAACAGCATTGTAATTGAAGGTGCAACCAGTAAAGAAAGGGCAAATAATTTAGTTAAAATTTTAAAGGAAAACCAATATGTATAAAACACCTCTTTATTTCCTCCCCCTTTATGAGGGGGGAGGATTAAGGAGGGGGTGAATGCTTATAAAAGTTTGAAACAGCACCCTCACCCCAACCCTCTCCCCTCAAGGGCGAGGGAGTATAAAAAGGAATATTAATATGAAAAATAAATCTACAAACACTTGGGTTTTAGCAGAAGTTATCCGAGGCAATTTAAGCCCAGTAGCTTTAGAACTTTTATTTATCGCAAAAAAACTTGCCAAAGAAACTGGCGACAAAGTTTGTGCAGTTTTAATGACTAATGATAAAAAAGATTTCGCACAAAAACTCATCTGCCATGGTGCAGATATTGTTTATGTCGCAGAGGATAAATGCTTAGCAAACTTCGACGAAGATATTTATTCCCAACTATTAACAGATATGATAAAAGCACATACACCTAACATATTTGTTTTACCTGCGACATCAACAGGCAGAAGTTTGTCCGCTAAAACTGCAATACTCGCAGACACCGGCTTGACAGCAGACGCCACAGATTTACAAATAGATAAAGAAACAAAACTTCTTCATGCCACCCGTCCAACTTTTGGGGGGAATTTGATGGCAACAATTATGTGTGAAGTTAAACGACCGCAAATGTGTTCGCTTCGTCCGTTAACATATCCTCAAACAGAGTGCGATAAAAAACGAAAAGGCGAAATTGTAAACTTTAAAGTTGATGCAAAAAAATATAAAAGCAATGTTAAATTTGTATCTTTCAAAGAACTTGAAGATAACGAAATAGATATCTGCGCTTCAGAAATAATAGTAGCTGGTGGTCGTGGTGTGAAAGACGAAAAAGGGTTTGCACTTTTAAAGCAATTGGCAGATTCTATCGGCGGTACAGTGGCAGCATCAAGAGCAGCGGTGGATAATGGTTTAATGCCATATCGTTGTCAAGTTGGGCTAACTGGTAAAACTATAAAACCTAAACTTTATATTGCGTGTGGAATTTCTGGACAGGTTCAACATATGGCAGGTATGAGCAGTAGCGATGTTATTGTCGCAATAAATAAAGATGCCGAAGCACCAATAATGGCACAGGCAAAGTATGCACTTGTTGGCGATGTGTTTGAGGTAATACCACAATTAATTTCGCAATTAAAATCTAAATAATTTTTCTCCCTTTTGTAAAGGTCGTGGACACAGGCTCTGTGGAGTCGACACGAAGTGCGGAGGGTTTTAATGCTTCGAAACATAAAACCCCCGATATTTGTTAACACAAATATCACCCCCTTTACAAAAGGGGGAAAGTAAATTTTAATTAAAAAAAATTCTGTTTGGTAAATTAAAAATTTTGCAAGTATTTCGTACTGAATTTTTAATTTCTTTATGATGACTAGAATAGCAGAAAAAATTTTCAAAGTATTTTAAGATGAGAACGAGGAAAAAACAAGTGAATAGTATATTCCCAGAATGCTCCGCAGGAGCAGGGATACTTAAACTTGTTTTTAACAAAGTTATCGCTTAAAATACAAAGAAAAAAATGTCACCGGGTGGACTCGAACCACCGACCTTGCGCTTATGAGACGCACGCTCTAACCACCTGAGCTACGGTGACAATTTATTGAAAATATTGGACATAAAGAAATATATCCAACATCTATATTTTAGCAAAAAAAAATAATCTTGTCGATTTTTAAAAAGTATTTATTATAAAATACAACTTAATTTTATAGTTAAAGGAAACCTTCACCCTCACCTTACTCCTCTCCCCTCATGCAGGGAGAGGAAATATTTTTTTATATAGTCCAAAACCACTATTTCAAAACTAGTACTAAAGTACCATTGTGTTAAAATCGTACACAAGTTAAAATATAGGTGTAGAATAAATTAAATAGGAAAGGGAGTTAAAATGAAAAAAATAATATTATCAATGCTCGCAGTTGCATTATTAATAACTGTAAATATACAAGCAGAACAAACATCTAAAACATCTAAAAAAGTTTTAGTAGAAAAAGCTGTTATTCAAAATACAAGCATAGCAAAAAAATTAAGGCAAGAAAAAATAGATAAAAAAATAGAATCTCTGAAGGAGTATGCTAACTATTATAATTTCCCTAAAGATCAGACAGATTCCACTTTAAAATGGATAATTGAACTTAATGAAACATTGGGAAAAACTACTGACTATCAGGAATATATTATATTTCCAAGCATCACAAAACTTAAAGAACTTACAGAAGAAGATACAGATAAAGAAGCTCTTACTTTTGCAGAAAAATTAGTTTCTTCAGAAGATTTATTGTCCTATTTAGAAAATCTTCCAGAAATAGATATAGAAGAACTATCTGAAAATGGTATGCAACTCAAAAACCTCAAAGCAACTAAATCTTATGTTTTATTTGATAATGGCTCTATAATATACCACATAGATAAAGACGACAAGGAAATAGAACTTTGGGCAAAACACAATATTGCGTTGTGGTAAAACATCTATTTCTTAAATATAGATAACAGATTTTAAAAACAGGAGAAAATAAGTATGAAAAAAGTAATATTATCAATGCTCGCAGTTGCATTATTAATAACTGTAAATATACAAGCACAAGAAACATCTAAAAAAGTTTTAGTAGAAAAAGCTATTACTCAAAACTCTAAAGAAATTAGCGAAAGAGATAAAGAAGTGGATAAAAAAATAAAATATATGCAAAAAAAGGCCAGTTGGGGAACAGGCAATGTAGTTGCTATAAAAACGATCTTTCAAAAGTTAAATGATACAATAAAAAACAATAAAACTAATCCCAAAATAAAAAATTTTATTATTTATTCGAACGACTACTCCTTGCTTTTTAATTTGTGTAATGATACTTATCCGCTGGAAAAAAAGATCAAAGCACAAAGAATATCTATCCTTAATAAAATAAATGATACCCTTTTGACAAAAAACTTTCTAAATCGAAAAGAAGTAAAAGGAAGAGAAACACTGTGTTTTGAAGGACAACTTTCTGAGAATGAAAAAAGGTTATGTATAACATATGTCATAACCAACTATAGAACTATTACCCTTTATTCTGAAAAGAGTAAATATAAAGGAGAACTTCCTTCTTATAACCAAGAATTTTGATATACTTTTAATTTCTATAACGAAACAAAACCCACACAACCATTTTAGTGTGGGTTTTGCATAACTTTGTAATATGTGCACATTATAGACATAGCATGTACATAATGATATAATATACATAACCCACTTTAATAGACAGCTGAAAAGCCGTCTTAAGTTATATTATTGAAAAAAAAAGAAAATTATTATAAAAAAGTAAAAAATAAAAAGAAAATTTTTACTTATGTTTTGAGATGAGTTTTTATTTTCTTTGCGACCGCTGAGTAGGTGGGAACCACCCGACCGAAGGGAGGGAACCCTACTTGAGGGAGTAAAAAAATGAAAAATCGCTCAAAAGAGGAGAAAAAAATAATGGTATTATCAAAAGAGGATAGATTAGATGTAATAGGTAAATTTCAGAAAGCAGATAAAGATACTGGTAGCCCAAGTGTGCAAGTAGCTCTTATCACAGAAAGAATCAAATACTTATCAGATCATCTTAAAACAAACAAAAAAGACTTTTCAACAGAAAGAGGTTTAGTCAAATTAGTAGGACAAAGAAAAAGACTTCTTGCCTATCTAAAAAAACATAATTTCGACGAATACAACAAAATAACAAGAGTCTTAAAAATAAGAAAATAGTAGTAAAGAGGAAAATAAAATATATGACAGATTCAAAACTAATAACCCTTTCAGCTGATGTTGAAGGGAAAAAGATATCACTAGAAACTGGTGTTGTTGCAAAACAATCCGACGGAAGCGTTATCTTAAGAGTGGGCGACACTATGATACTCGCAACAGCAGTATCAAGCAAATTATCTAACCCAGCGGTAGATAGTTTCGTTCCATTAACAGTGAACTATAAAGAAAGAACATACGCAGCAGGTAAAATACCTGTTGGGTTCTTCAAAAGAGAAGCAAGACCAACAAAAAAAGAAACCTTAGCTTCCAGATTAACAGACAGAAGTTTAAGACCTCTATTCCCAGAAGGTTTTACATCTGAAACCAATGTAACAACAATGGTGATGTCTTACGACGGAATTAACGACGCAGATGTGTTAAGCATAACAGCAGCATCGGCTTCTTTAATGATTTCGTGCATTCCATTTGCAGGACCTATATCTGCAGTAAGAATCGGTAGAGTAGAAGGCAAATTTATAGTTAACCCAACCAAAGAAGAAATGCTTGTAAGTGATATGAACTTAATCGTATCAGGTACATTAAAAGGTATCTTAATGGTTGAAGGTGAAGCTCAAATAATTGCAGAGGAAGATTTGGTTAAAGCAATAGAATCTGCTAAACCACATATCGACGCATTGTGTAATCTACAAATTCAACTTGCAGAAAAAATTAATCCTACAAAATTTGAATTTGAAACACTAGAAATTCCTGCAGAAATTACAAAACTTGGAAACGAAAAATACAGAGATCAAATTGTAAAAATTTTACAAAGCTTTGTAGATAAAAAAACAAGAGATGTACAAATTGCAGAACTTAAAACCGCTATGAAAGTAGAAGCTGAAGCTTTATTAGAAGGTGGCGAAAATTTCGCATCCCCTGTAATAGAAGAAATTGTGTACGAAGAAAGTAGAAGAATGGTAATCGTAGATGGCACAAGAGTAGACGGTAGAAAAAATACCGAAATAAGATCTTTAAACTCTATGATAAAATTCTTACCAAGAGCACACGGTTCTTCTTTATTTACAAGAGGTCAAACTCAAGCATTAGTAGCATGTACATTAGGTACAGCAGACGATCAACAATTAGTTGAAGGGCTTGACGAAATGCAAAAAGAACAATTTATGCTTCACTACAACTTCCCAGGTTATGCAACTGGCGAATGTAAATTTGACAGAGGTCCAGGAAGAAGAGAAATTGGTCATGGTGAATTAGCAAGAAGAGCTTTAATGCCAGTATTACCTTCAGACGACGACTTTGCTTATACAATAAGACTTGTATCAGAGATTATGGAATCTAACGGTTCTTCGTCTATGGCAAGTGTATGTGGTGGTTCATTAGCTATGTTTGATGCCGGTGTGCCTTTAAAAGCTGCATGTGCAGGTATAGCAATGGGTTTAATTAAAGAAGGCGATAAAACTGTAGTACTTTCAGACATTCTTGGTATGGAAGATCACTTAGGCGATATGGACTTCAAATTGACCGGTACAAGAACTGGTGTAACAGCATTCCAAATGGATGTCAAACTTGCAGAAGGTATATCCATGGATGTGTTAAAAGAAGCAGTAGCACAAGCAAGTGCAGGCAGAAATCATATTTTAGACCATATGGAAACAACCATTAAAGAACCTAAAACAGAATTATCAGAATTTGCACCGCAAATGACAGTAATTCAAATACCAGTAGATAAAATTGGTATGTTGATAGGTCCGGGTGGTAAAAACATTAAAAGAATTTGCGAAGAAACCGAAGCAAAGGTAAATATTGATGACGACGGTAAAGTTTCTATAGCAGCAGTAGACGGCGAGTCTATGAGAGCAGCTATTAAACAAGTTGAACTCATCACAGCAGAAGCAGAAGTTGGAAAAACTTACAAAGGTAAAGTTGTAAGCATTCAAAGCTTTGGTGCTTTTGTTGAAATATTACCTGGAAAAGATGGTCTTTTACATATTTCAGAAATTGATAAAAAACGAATCAACAAAGTTGAAGATGTTTTAAATATCGGCGACGAAGTAGAAGTAAAAGTATTAGAAAAAGATAACTTTGGCAAGATTAAATTATCCAGAAAGGCGCTTTTATAGCGCCTTCCTAGGTATTGTCATTTATAATTTTATATAATGATATAGTTGCAAATCCAAAGAAGAGGTGTTTCGTTATGGCAAGAATTTTTAAGAAAAAAACTAATGGGAAACCAGAAAAAATATCTCCTATTCTAAAAGAAGTAAAAGATTTATATTCTTTTATGCAAGAAAACAATCTTGACGGTGTGGAATATGCCGATAAAGGTACTACTGTTAAACTTGCAAGAAGAAAACCAGAACAAGTATTAGTACCAGTAGGCGGAGTAGCACCAGCAGGTGGCTCGGCTTCACAAAGTGGTGCACCAAAAGGTAATGGATATTCTAACACAATAAAATCTCCATTAATGGGCATATTTTTCAGAGGGCCATCGCCTTCGAGTCCACCTTTTGTAAGGGAAGGGGAAAAAGTTAATGCAGGACAGGTTATCTGTTTAATTGAAGCTATGAAAGTTTTTACAGAAATTAAAGCAGAATTTAATTGTAAAATTGTGAAAGTTTTATCAGACGATGGTAAACCAGTAAAACCAGGGCAAGAACTTTTCGCTATAGAAAAAATTTAAAAATAGGGTGTTGGAAATGAAAGAACAAGAACTCTTTAAAGAAAATTTAAAGAAAACTAGCCAAAGAATTTACGATTTTCTAACAAAAAATGAAGATGCTAATTCTTGGCAAGTTAAAACTAATTTAAACCTTTCAAGCTCTGTGATGTACTTAGCAATAGGTATGTTAGTGAGCGAAGGTAAAATAGAAATTTCCGAAGAAGGAATTAACTATAAACTTAATAAACCAATACCTAAACCCTTAGTATCTACACAACCAGCTACGCCGATAAATGCAACAGCGTCTGCTCCTGAAAATATAAAAAACTAAAAGGAGTAAAGCCGTGGCAAGAACATACAAACCAAGAAAAAACGCAAGAAAAAAAACAAAAACAAATACTAGAAGAACTTCTTTTAACTTGTTAGGAGCTAGTTTCTTTATATTTAGTTTTGGTTTGCTTTTGTGGTTATTTTGGGTTCAGTGGATTGGTGTGGCAACAGGTCAAACTGGCAAAATGGTAAACACTGCTTTGTTTGATATTTTTGGTCATAGCTCATATTTACTTCCTTTATTTTTATTATATGGACTTATCAGGTTTTTTCAAAAAAAACAATTTGGCTACTTTACACTTTTCTTAGGCACACTAATAACAATATCCGCATTAAGTTTAGAATGTTCTTTTTTAAATAGCATATTTACAGCATCTAGCATAAGCGGTGGTATTGTGGGTGCTTGGATATTTGGTGCGATATCGTCTGTGATTGGTAAAGCAGGTGGCTTTATTTTAGGTATAGCATTAATGCTTTTAGGTTCTTATATATTATTTGAAATTAAATGGTTAGACGCTTTTACCCACTTTATAGAATTTGTTAAAAGGGATTATCATTCTTGGATGGATGCCAGAATGGAACTCAAAACTAAAATAGAAGAAGCAGAAAAAAAAGATAGAGATAAAGATTTTTCTAAATTAAAATGGTACAAAGATCCTGCCGAAGAACCGCAAGAAAAAGCAAAACCAAAAATTATGCGACCTGTAGCAGAAACTTTATTTCAACCAAAAGTTGAACAAAAATCACCCGTAAAACCTATAAATAAAGAAGAAGGCGACGACTTAAAATCATTTGATAAAGACAATTTCCAATTACCTTCTTTAGACTTATTATCAGAACCTCAGAACGGCGGAGTTTTAGGACCAACCGACGAGGAAATAGAACAAGCAACCGCTAATTTAGAACGCACTTTGAAAAGCTTTAATATTAAAGCATCAGTAACCGGTGTTTCACCCGGACCTGTGGTTACGAGATATGAAATCAAACCCGATCCCGGTGTAAAAATTAGTACCATTGTTGCAATTTCTAATGACATCGCTTTGGCGATGAAAGCAAGAGGAATTAGAGTTGAAGCACCTATCCCAGGTAAAGATGCCATTGGTTTTGAAATACCTAATGAAAGACCTTTAATGGTTTCAATTAGAGAAATATTACAAGACCCTGTGTTTAAAAATTCTCATGCAAAATTACCAGTTGCTTTAGGTAGACATGCAGACGGTTTGCCAGCAACTACCTCAATTGAAAGTATGCCGCATTGTTTAATCGCAGGTGCTACAAATAGTGGTAAAAGTATATGTATTCATACTTTGATAATGTCCATTTTATACACCGCAAAACCAGACGAAGTTAAATTTTTATTAATAGACCCTAAAAGATTAGAACTTACTTTTTACGAGGATATCCCTCATCTATACGACCCTAAAACAAGTTGCGAAGAAGTATCTGTGGTAACCAATCCAAGAGGTGCTGTAAAAAGTCTACAAATGCTTGTTAAAGAAATGGAACGAAGATATCACATTTTTGAAGCTGCCAAAGTTAAAAATATCGATGGCTATAACAGATGGGCAGAAAAAAACAATGAAGAAAAATGTTTTTATGTTGTCGTTATTATAGATGAGTTGGCAGATTTGATACTCCAAGTAAAATCTACTGTGGAAGATTCTATCCAACGGCTTGCCCAAATGGCAAGAGCGGTGGGGATACATTTAATATTATCAACCCAAAGACCTTCTGTAAATGTTATCACAGGTGTTATTAAGGCTAACTTGCCTTCAAGAATAGCTTTACAAGTTGCATCTAAAACCGATTCCCGTGTTATCTTGGATATGCCCGGTGGCGAAAGTTTACTTGGTAAAGGTGATATGCTGTTTTTAGGAATTTCTGACCAAAAGCCCCACCGAGTTCAGGGGGCTTATGTTTCTGAAGAAGAAATTACAAAAGTAGCAGATTTCTTGCGAGCGCAAGGTAAACCAGATTATCCTGAAGTAGAAACCCCTGAACTCGGTGGGGCTGGTACTATACAAGCAGGTGGCACAATAACCGCTCAAAGACCAGAAGACGGGCTTGGCACAAGCAGTGAAGAATTAATCCAAGCATTGACATTAGTAAGCCAAAGAAAACGAGTCTCGCAGGATTTACTAAAAGCACATTTTGGTAGCAGTGCAAGAGCTACAAATATTTTAAGTATATTAGAAATGAAAGGTTTTATTAGTAAGCCAGAAGGTTC
>JABHZW010000060.1 GCA_018656005.1 Candidatus Pseudelusimicrobium marinum
ATCATCCAGTCCCATACTTTTTTGCTTCTAGTTTTCAAACCTTTAGCTGGCTGGTTCCAAGGTGATCTTGGTACATTTCCACCTTTAGACTTACCTCTACCACCACCATGTGGGTGATCTGTAGCGTTCATGGCTGTACCTCTTACAGTTGGTCTTTTACCTCGATGTCTATTTCTACCGGCATTACCTATTACTACTGTATTATGTTCTGTATTACCCATCTGTCCGATTGTTGCTATACATTTAGCTGGTACTAATCTTATTTCACCAGATGGCATTTTAATATGTACATATTTTTCTTCTTTCGCCATTAACTGAGCTTGGGAACCGGCACTTCTTGCAATCTGCGCACCTCTTCCTTGTTGAAGCTCTATGGCATGTATAAATGTACCTTCAGGGATACTTGCAAGTGGTAAACAGTTACCATTTTTTATTTCAGCATTTGGTCCTGAATTTACAATATCGCCTACTTTTAATCCTACTGGATGTGGAATATATCTTTTTTCACCATCTTTATAGTGAAGTAAACATATTCTTGAACTTCTGTTTGGATCGTATTCAATACTTGCTACTTTTGCAGGTATTCCGTGTTTTTCTCTTTTAAAATCGATTTCTCTGAAAGATCTTTTATGTCCGCCACCGATGTGTCGTACCATTATTCTTCCAGTATTATTTCTACCACCGCTTTTTCTTAGCCCTTTGGTTAGCTTTTTTTCAGGTTTTTTCTTTGTTATTTCTGAAAAATCTGCTACCGTTATGGTTCTTCTTGACGGTGTATATGGTTTAAACTTCTTAACAGGCATTTCTTTTTCCTCATTCCTCTTTTAATTTTATCGGGTTTGCTAATTTTTTATTAACAACCCATAGTTTTTATCAGGCTACCCGACTATTTAGCTGCTGTTTGTGCAGCGTCTATTTTGTCGCCTTCTTTTAATGTTACTATTGCTTTTTTCCAATCGGTTTTTTTACCTACATATTTCCCTACTTTTGCTTCTTTTCCAATCACATTCATAGTTGATACTTTTAAAACCGTTACCTTAAAAATACTTTCAATAGCTTCTTTAACATCATGTTTGTTTGCTTTATTATTTACAATAAATGCATACTTATTTTGTTTATCTCTTGATATCAAGCTTTTTTCTGTTAAAAGCTGTTTCTTTAATGTGTCAAATGTATTTCTAGACATTTTTTTCTGTCTCCTTCTTAGAAACTTTTGATACAGCAGTTTTTTTGCTTACTTTTTTTACAGCATTATGTGTTTCTATAAAAGTTTCAAGCGCTTTCTTTGTTATTAATACTTTACTGCTATTTAATAAGGAATAACAATTTACATCGGTTGCAAGTATCATATTTAATTTTTCTATGTTTCTACCACAAAGATATGCTTGTTTATCCTCTAAAGTTAATACTATTAAAGGTTTTCTTCCTGCTTTGAAAGTGTCTAAAATATTTACCATGTTTTTTGTTTTTGCATCTTTCATTTCTAAGTTGCTAAGTACTACCAAATTGCCTTCTTCTGTTTTTGTACTTAAAGATTGAAACAATGCTGCTTTCTTTTTACTTTTTGGTAAATATACACCAAAATCTCTTGGTTTTGGACCAAACGCTGTACCACCTTTTGTCCATATAGGACTTCTTGTGCTACCGGCTCTTGCTCGGCCTGTACCTTTTTGTTTCCAAGGTTTTTTACCACCACCAGAAACTTCTGCTCTTGTTTTGGTTTTAGCTGTACCAGCTCTTTGATTTGCCAAGTGTGCTGTTACAACTTCATGAAGAAAGTGAGCATTCGCTTTAACACCAAACATTTCTGTTGGTAGTTTGAATGTTCCTTCTTCTTTCCCGTTTATATTAAAAATTTTTACATTCATTTCTTTTTGCCTTTTTTGGTGTCTTTTGGTTTATTATCGGAATTTCTTTTTTTACTTGTTGTAAGTATAGAAACTACCGTTCCCCTTGCACCAGGGACAGAACCATTTAGATATATCAAATTATTCTCTGCATCAACTTTGGTTACCTGTATTCTTTGTACAGTTATAATTTCGTTACCCATTCTACCAGGCATTTTTTGACCGGGGATAACTCGTCCCAAACTTCTTCTTGATGCGATTGAACCAGGCGATCTTGCTTTATGTTTTGTACCGTGTGTTGCTGGTAAACCTTTAAAGTTATATCTTTTCATAACACCGGTAAAACCGTGTCCTTTAGACTTACCTTGAACATCTACGATATCGCCTTCTTTAAATCTAAAACCTACTGTTACATCTTGTCCGAGTTCAAAACCTTCTAGTTGTTCGGTTCTGTATTCTTTCATATGTTTTACAGGGGTTAATTTGTTTTTTTCAAAATATCCTTTATCTGGTTTGTTAAGATTTTTTTCTTTTTCTACTTTTCCAAAACCTAAACAAACTGCATTATAGCCATCTTTTTTCTTAGTTCTTAGTCGAACCACACTACATGGGCCGGCTTCAACTACGCTAGTGGCATATAAATTACCGTTTTCATCAAATAGCTGAGTCATACCAATTTTTTTGCCCAAGATAACTTTTAAAGTTTCTGGTGCTTCCTTGGATTTTTCCTCTACAGGTTCTGCTTTTACTTCTTCTTTAGCTTCACCTTCTGGCTTTTTGACAGTTTCTGTTTTAGCTTCTTCTTTAACTTCTTCTACTTTAGGTGTTTCCACTTTTTTGTCTTCAGAAGTTGCTTCAACAGCTTTTTTTTGTTCGTCTGTCATTTTTTTTCCTCATTTTCCTTGTTTAAGCTTTCTATTTAACACTTGTTTCGCTAGTACTACTAACCCACCTTCTAAAAAGCCCCTTTACATTTTTATTGCTACATCAACACCAACGGGCAAGTCTAATTTCATTAACTCGTCCACTGTTTTGGATGTAGGGTTTTTTAAATCTATCAATCTCTTATGAATTCGCATTTCAAATTGTTCTCTGCTTTTTTTGTCTACATGTACAGATCTATTAACTGTGTACTTTTTAATTTTTCTTGGTAAAAGTACTGGGCCTGCTACTACTGCACCTGTTTTTTTAGCGGTTTCTACTATTCTTCCTACAGATTGATCTATCAATCTGTGATCGTAAGATCTCAATTTTATGCGTATTCTATCCTGACCGCTTAATTTAGCGGTATTTCCTGTCGCTTTCTTTTCCATTTTTTTTCCTTAAATTAGCTGTTTATGCTAGATATATATTTTACCAAATTTATACCCGAGCCACAACTCTTTTATAGCCCAAAGAAAATATTATTTTGCTTGGGCTAATTTTAATTACTCAACTATCTTGGTTACAACACCAGCTCCGACGGTTCTTCCGCCTTCCCTGATCGCAAATCTTACTCCTTCTTCTAATGCTACTGGTGTCAATAAATCTACTTCTATCTCTGCATTATCGCCTGGCATTACCATTTCACCTTTAAACTTTAGTTCGCCTGTTACATCGGTTGTTCTAAAGTAAAACTGTGGTTTG
>JABHZW010000018.1 GCA_018656005.1 Candidatus Pseudelusimicrobium marinum
TAGTCACTTATGGTACTTTAGTACTATAAAACAACCCGACCAAAGCACGTGCTTTGGTCGGGTAAATTCTAAATAATCTTTAACTTAATTTTAGGCTTCTACTTCCTTGAAATTAGTAAACTTTTTAACGTAGAAGTTAATCGCTATCACACCTAAAACTACATGTGCGCCTAAAATATACCATACCCAGTCTAACTTACCAATATTTTCTAAATAGCCGTACAATGCTGTGTAAGTTATACCAGAAAGTGTCGCACCAACAAATATGGATAAAAAGTTAGTACCCATATAAAGTCCTGCTTTTTCTTTTGGTGCTAGCCATGTAATATATTCTTGTATTCTTGGGCTTGATGCCATTTCGCCAATTGCAAATAAGAATATACCAAACAATATCCATGCTGGGTGTAATGTCAACGATAAACCAATTGCTACTAAACCAAACACAGCTATAATAAGTCCAACGGAAAATGCAGAAATTGCATTCCATTTTTCTATTATTTTAGATACTGGTATTTGAAGTATCATAATGATATACCCAGTATGTGCTATGGTTTCGCCAAGTAAATGTCTTGTGCCATCTGCATCCACACGGGATAAGAAGTTGGCTATCGGAGTACCAACAAAACTTCTTACAAAGTCGTACAATACAGCGGTGTTTAAAGCACTATCAATATAAATAGCTACGATATTGAAAAATGCCCAAAATGGTAACCAGAAAAACACACCAAGAAGTACTAAGAAAATAGAAAATCTATAATCTGCTAATACTACTAAAATTTCTTTCATTTTTTCAGAAATTGGTACTGCTTTAAGTTCCCGTTCAGGTTCTTTGTAGAAGAATATGGTGATTAAAAGCATCAAGAAAATACCTGCTGCTGCAGCTATGAAAGCTGTGTTCCAAGATATTGCTCTTAATTTACCCATCACTACCGGACCAAACGAAGCACCAACATTAACCATGGCATAAAATATACCAAAACCTAATGTTTTGTTTGAACCGTCTGTCACGGCTCTTACGGTTGATGCTATTAATGGTTTAAATATACCTGCTGCTAAACCGATTGTCAACATAGTAAGTGCTATGCCAGAAAAAGATTTAGTGAATAATAATAACAGTATTGCTGGTAAGTAAGCAAGATAAGCCACTATAAGCATTTTCTTAAAGCCGTATCTATCTGCTAAAGTTCCAGATATTACGGGTACTAAGTAAGAGAATGCTAAGAATATCGATTGTACTATACCTAACTGTGCTTTTGTATAACCTAAGTGCGCCATGTATATACCAAAGCCCATATAAATACCATAGTATGAGAACCGTTCAAGCACTTCTATGAGGTTGGCTATCCAAAAGACTTTTGGGAAGGGTGATCTTTGTAACATAATTACTCCTTATTTTTATTTTTTGTCTTTGTATCTATCTATATAAGATTGATAGTCTGGTAATATCCTATCATATTCTTGGTTCATCAATGGAGAGGATATCATAAAATCTGCAGAAGCTCTATCACAAGCAATAGGGATATTCCATACCACTGCAATTCTTAATAATGCTTTAATATCTGGATCGTGCGGTTGTTGTTCCATAGGATCCCAGAAGAAAATTAAGAAATCTATTTTACCTTCAGCAATAGAGGCACCAATTTGCTGATCGCCACCAAAAGGTCCGCTTTTAAATCTGCTTATTTTTGTGTCTAGAACATCTTCTAACAATCCACCAGTTGTGCCTGTCGCAAACAACTTGTGTTTTGAAAGTGATCCTTTATTGAATTTCGCCCATTCTAGTAAATGTTTTTTCCTATTATCATGAGCAACAAGGGCTATGTTTTTTCTTTTACTTATCTTCATAACTTACCTCTTAATTTAGATTGTTTACAAAAGTATTGTACAAAATAATATAATAAAACTATGAATGTTTTAATATCTACAATATATAAGAATGCAAGCGAAGGTTATTTGGTTGGCGGTTCGTTAAGAAACTCTTTACTTAAAAAAGTTTCTTACGACCTTGATATCGCAATGCCAAGAGAACTTGTAGTAAAAAAAGCAAAAATAATTGCGAAAAGTCTTAAAGCTGCATGCTTTATCTTAGACGAGGATATGTTAACTTATCGTATAGTTAGCAAAAAGCATAGCATACAGGTAGATATTTCTGCAATTATAGGTAAAGATATCAATGAGGATATTAAAAGAAGGGATTTTACCGTTAATGCTTTTGCATATCCAATCGCAAAAAAACCAACTATAAATATTTTGAAGGGTGGCGGTTTTACAATTTCTAATATTAAAAAACCGTATTTAATAGCTCCAAAAACTGCTTTTAAGGATTTAAAATCGAAAAATATCAAAATAAATTGTAAAACCGCATTTATAGACGATCCTTTAAGGATGCTAAGGTTATTTAGAATTTCAGCAGAACTTGGTTTTAAAATTTCGCCGTCTGCGATAAAAAAAGTAAAAGAAAACGCACGGCTCATACACAAAAGCTCGCAAGAAAGAGTGAAAGATGAACTTGTAAAATTATTATCCTACACAAACTCCTACGAAATTTTAAAACTTATGGATAAAGCCGATTTACTTACAACTTTATTTATGGATTTAGAATCTCAAAAAGGTTGCGCACAATGTTATTACGGCAAAGGTGGAGTTTTAGAACATACTCTCTCAACCGTAAAGGGTATGGATTATTTTGCGAAAAATTTCGCCTCCATATACCCAAAGCATAAAGTAAAAATTAAAAAATATTTAGAAGAAGGCGAAAATTTTTCGCTACTTAAATTAGCCGCCATACTTCACGATATAGAAAAGCCATCAACTGCAAGAGTTATCGGGGATAGATTGCGATTTTTCTTACACGAAGAAAAGGGTGCAAAAAAAGCGATGCATTTGTTAATACAACTTCGTTTTAGTAAAAATAATGTTAGGTTAATAACAAAAATTATTAAGGAACATTTGCGTCCAAGCAATTTGGCAGCCAACGAAACTATTACAGATAAAGCTATGTATAGATTCTTTAGGGATTTGCATCCATACGAACTCCCACTCTTAATTTTATGCTGGGCAGATTATGCAAGTTATGTTTCAGAAAAAGATATAAAGAGGATTTGTAAAAAGTTGACTATGCCAATGATAACTGTTGCAGAAGGCAAGAAATACGGCAGTTTTGGTAAAACTTTACGACACATGCAATTTATGGGGATACTTTTGAATAAATTTTTTGACACAAAAAAACAAATTTTAAAAAAGCCATTATTAGACGGCAGTGAAGTTATGGATTTATTAAAAATCCCCCCTTCAAACAAGGTGGGAAAGATATTAGAAGCATTAAAGATTGCTGAATACGAAGGCAAGATAAAAACTCGCACTGACGCCAAAAAATTCATAAAAAAACTGAAGTAAGCACAGAGGCTGTGCCCCCTTTTTTAAACCTTAAATTTTTAATTGTCATTGCGGACTTGATCCGCAATCTAGGTGTTTTCTTTTTTTTATCCTGGATCCTGAATCAAGTTCAGGATGACAGGCAAATGTTTTACGAGTATTTTTGTGCTTATTCCCTCTCCCCTAGGGTCGGGGACCCAGCCTCTGGGAGAGGGCAAGGGTGAGGGCTTTGCTCCTTTTTATTTAGAAACATAGCCCTCACCTCGCTAATTTTTTCAAAATTAGTCGTCCTCTCCCAATGGGAGAGGTTATTTTACTTTCTATAATTAAGTACAGTTTGAAACGCTATTTTTGTTGCTCCATACCAATGCTTAAAGTCTAAATAAGCTTTTACTGTATGTGCATTCATTTCGCCAAAACCTAAGTTTGGTGTCAATATACCTTTATGGCTTAATACATTACCATCACAACCACCGCCACCAGTATATGGTTTTACGGTAATTCCTACTTGCTTACCAGATTTTACGATTGTTTTTACAATGTTTGCTGTTGCTGGTATTTTCATATCAGGATATTTCATATCCTTTTTAAAATCTAACTTTGCGATAATTTTTTTACCATCAACTTTCTTAGCAGATTGTACCACAGCTTTCTTAAAACAATCTTCCATATGTTTAGCTTGTTTTTTAAGTTTTGCTGCATTATGACTTCTTGCTTCACCTTTAATCATAAGTTCTGGTGTAACAATATTAATTGCTTTACCACCATTAATTACACCTATGTTTGAGGTTGTTTCCTTATCTATTCTGCCAAGATTCATCATACCGATAGCTTTTGCTGCTACTTCTATTGCCGAAATTCCGTTTTCAGGACATACTCCAGCATGTGCTGCAACACCGGTAATTTTTATATCAAACTCAAAAGAAGAAGGTGCTTTTATTGATACTGTATCGCAATAGGTACTATCTAAAATCATACCTTCTGTTGCTTGAATATCTTTTTTGTTTAAGTTTTTTGCACCATACATTCCAGCTTCTTCTGCTATGGTTAGTAAAATTTCTAATGGTGGATATTTTAATCCTTTGTTTTCTTTTAACATAAGCAAAATTTCCATTATTATGGCGATGCCACCTTTACAGTCTGCACCTAAAATTGTTGTGCCGTCTGCTACAATTCTGTCTTTTTTAACTGTTGGTTTTATGCCTTTACCAGGAACTACAGTATCTAAGTGGCAAGAAAGTAACATTGGTTTACTTTTTACCGTACCAGGAAATTTTGCAATAACATTTCCTTTTGCATTACTTTTTGTGCCTTTACCAGCATTGTCTACCATAACTTTACAGCCGAGTTTTTTAAAGGTTTTTTCTGCCCAAGCGACCATTTCTTTTTCTTCAAAACTTTCTGAATCTATTTTGACCATCTCCACAAAGTTTTTTATCATATTCTTTTTATGCTTTTCTGTAAGCATTTGTTCTATTGTTTTCATAAATATCTCTCCTCTCAAAAATTTCTATCGTTCAAAATAGAGTGTAGCAAATTATTAAAATTTATATAATACTTATATGAAATTTTCAAAATTACTTATATTAACCTTAATGCTAACTTTTCTTTTGGCTTGTGGCAAAAAAACGGTGGATATCACACTGCCTAACGGTACAATAATTAAGGCAGAAATTGCAAAAACCCCTGCCGAAAGGGAAAAGGGACTTATGTATCATAAAAGTCTAAAAGCTGATGAAGGTATGCTGTTTGTTTTTGACGAGCAAGACTTTAGAATGTTTTGGATGAAAAATACTTTTATAGATTTAGATTTTTTGTTTATCTCCGACGAAAAGACAATTAATAATATATCGCACAACATATCCCGTACCTTTGAATATACACCAGACGAACAAATACCACGAGTATTAGGTATCGGACAATATGTTTTGGAAGTACCAGCAGGCGAAATTAGAAAACAAAATCTAAAAATAGGCGATAAACTGGTATTTGAAATTGAATAAATTTATGAAAAAATTATGTCTACTTATAACTATTTTTATATGCACAAACTCTTTTGCGATAAATCAAAATTTTGAAACTGCAAAAGAGCAAGCCGTATTGCATCTAGAAAATTTAGTTAAAATAGACACTTCCTACCCAAACGGCAAACCACTAGATGCCGTAAGATACATTTACACAGTTTTAAACGAAAATAATATAGACTGGGATATTTATATTCCCACAAATCAAAATAAATTTCCAAATCAGGCAAATATAATCGCCAAAATTAATGCGACAAATGAAACAGCGGAAAAAGGGTCAGAAAAAAACCCAAAACTTCCGCCACTAATTTTAGTTACACATTTAGACACCGTACCAACAAAAGATAGTTGGAGTGTAGACCCTTTTTCCGCAACAAAAAAAGATGGCTACCTATACGGGTTGGGTGTAACGGATAATAAAGATTTGGCATCAATATTTTTAACAATTTTAACAATGTTAAAGCCATACGAAAGCAAATTAAATAGGGATATTATTTTTATAGCCACAACAGATGAAGAAGTTGGTGGCAACTTAGGAATGCAATATTTAATAGACAATAAAAAGTTAAATATCCCCCCTTCATCTTATGCTTTAATCGAGGGTGGGACGGTTATAAAAGATGAAGAAGGCAAAGCATCAATTGTGTTTGTGGAAGCATCTACAAAAATGTATATGGATATTAAAATGACAGCTACTGGTAAGCCATCGCACAGCGCAATTGCTTATAAGGATCATGCGATATATAAACTTTCAAAAGCAATTTCCACTTTAGAAAATTACAATCCACCATTTCGTTTAAACGGATTAACTAAAGATTTTTTTGAACAAATTTATCCTATCCAAGACGACGACGGCAAAACAACAATAAATATGCTACTTTCAGAGGATATAGAAAAAGCTCACGCAACAGCCAATGCTATGAGTATGGATCCATTTTTTAAAGCTCAACTTAAAGATGTAATTACCCCAACGGTTATAACAAGTGGTAATGAGGCAAACACAATTTCGGAAAAAGCTACTGCAACATTAAATTGCAGATTATTGCCAGATACTAACCCTGAAGAATTTTTTCAAAACATACAAAATTTACTTAAAGATGAAGATGTAAGTTTAGAAATTGCAGAACTTCCGACTCTTCCATTTCCGAACCCAATGAGCACTGAGGACGAACTATTTACAAGCATAAAAACCGTAAGCGAAAAGTTAATGCCAAATGCGATAATTACTGCGGGAATGTCGCCAGCAAGTGGTGATAGTGAAAAATTAAGACGGCAAGGTATAACAACTTATGGGATAGGTGCTACGGCGATACAATATAAAAACGAAAATAATAATGGCACACATGTAGCGGATGAAAAAATAAATTTACAAGAATTTTACAGCGTATTAGATTTCCTATATTTCATAGTAGAAGATTTCACTTTAACAAAACCTAAACTTCAACTTCAATCTGAATTGGGCAGTGATCTGACCCCATAACGGTTTTCAATATGCCTACTGCTTCTAATTTGCTTGCAGATTTTTTATCTATCATAAAATAATCAATTCTCCAGCCTACATTTCGTTCTCTTGCTCGGGTCTTATAATCCCACCAAGTATAGTTTTCTGGCTCTTTATTTAAGTGTCTAAAAGTGTCTACAAATGGAGCAGTTTTGCCTTCAAAAAACTTATCCAACCAAGCTCTTTCTTCGGGGAGAAAACCTGTATTAGTTTCGTTTTGTTTAGGTCGTGCCAAATCTATTTCTTTATGTGCAGTATTAACATCGCCACAGACAATAACCATCTTACCCGTTTGGATAAGTTTTTTGGAATATTCTAAAAACTCTTTATAAAAATTAAGTTTAAATTTTAATCTTTCAGGTCCCATTCCACCATTTGGAAAGTAGATGTTTATAAAATAAAAATCTTCATATTCTAATACCAAAGTTCTACCTTCTTTATCTTTAGCTTTTTCGCCAAAGCCGTAAAATACATTTAGCGGTTTTTGTTTGACAAAAACCGCAACCCCGCTATAACCCTTTTTTTCAGCCGAGTTCCAATAAGAAATGTAGCCAGCTACATTTAGCAACTTTTTAGAAAGCTGTTCTTTATGTGCTTTAGTTTCTTGAAGTGCCAAAATTTCTGGCTGAGTTTTTTGAAACCAATCCAAAAAACCTTTTTTTTCTATGGCACGAATGCCATTAACATTCCAAGATATAAATTTTTGTGTCATATTGCTCCCCTTTGTTATATAATACCATTATAGAATAAAAATTTGAGAGGTACAGAAAATGATTAAAAAAGGGAAGTGTTTATTTACATCGGAGTCCGTATCCCAAGGACATCCAGATAAACTTTGCGATCAAATTTCAGATGCAATTTTAGATAACATCTTTAAAAAAGATAAAAATGCTCGTGTGGCATGCGAAACTTACATAACTCGTGGTATGGTTGTAGTAGGTGGAGAAATAACAACAACAACTTGGATAGATATAGATAAAATCGCCAGAGATGTAATCAAAGATGTGGGTTATACTCACACAAAATACGGGTTCGATTATGAAACCTGTGCAGTTCTTAATGTAATAGGCAAACAGTCGCCAGATATCAGCCAAGGCGTCGATACTGGTGGTGCAGGCGACCAAGGTTTGATGATCGGTTATGCCAACAATCAAACTAAAGATTTTATGCCATTGGCATTACATTTATCCCATAAATTAATGGAAAAAATTACTAAAGTTAGAAAGAAAAAAGTTCTCGATTATTTAGGTCCAGACAGCAAGGCACAAGTAACCGTAGAATTTTTTGACGGTAAACCAAAACGAATAGATACCGTAGTTTTATCTACTCAACACACCGAAGATATTTTGGATAAGAGTGGAAAAAAGATAACCGAAAAATCTAAAAAAGAAATTTTTAAAGCCGTAATAGAACCTGTGGTTGGAAAATGGATAGATAAAAAAACAAAAATCCTAATAAACCCAACAGGTAAATTTGTAATCGGCGGACCGCAATCTGATACCGGTATGACAGGCAGAAAAATTATCGTAGATACTTATGGTGGTGCATGTCCTCATGGTGGTGGAGCATTCTCTGGAAAAGATCCAAGCAAAGTGGATAGATCCGCTGCATATATGGCAAGATACATTGCCAAAAATATTGTAGCTGCAAAATTAGCAGAAGAATGTACCGTTCAACTTGCATATGCAATTGGTAAAGCACAGCCGGTAGGTTTTTATGTTTACACACATAAAACAGGTAAAATTTCTGACGAAAAGTTAACTTCTATTTGTGCGAAAATATTTAAACTTTCACCTCGTGCAATTATAGATCATTTTAATTTGAAACGACCTATTTATCAAGAAACAGCACATCTTGGACATTTTGGGCGAGACATTTTCCCATGGGAAAAAACCGATAAAGTTAAAGAACTATTAAGATTAGTGAAATAATTAAATGAACAAATTTATACTTGCAGTAGATATTGGTAATACACATATAAAATTTTCTGTGTTTTCTAATAAGGGAACATTTAAAAAGTTTTTTGTGGTGGATACCAATAAAAAAATATCTGCTAAACAAATATTAAAAGAATTTAAAAAACTTAAAATTAAAAATAATTTTGAGATTTGTTTAATTTCTTCCGTAGTGCCTTCCATAAATAAAAAGGTTGTCGGATTGGTGGGTAAAATTTTTGATGTTAAGTGTAAATTTTTTCCTAAAGATTTGAAGGCAAATTTAAAAATGGAATTCCCTAAAAAATCCGAGGTAGGTGCGGACAGATTTTTGGCATCTTGTGGCGCTCAAATGCTTTATCCTAAAAACAATTTAATAGTAATTGGACTTGGTACTGCAATAACAGTGGATTGTGTCAAAAACGGCAAATACCTAGGTGGATTAACGATACCTGGTTTATATACATCTGCTAAAACATTATTTAAAAATGCAGAACTTTTACCAGATTTAGATCTTAAAAATCCCCCTTCAAAATTTGCATTCCCAAAAAATACTAAAGAAAGTTTAGAGATTGGAATTTTCTATGGTTTTGCAGATATGGTTTGTGGATTAATCAATCGCTTCAAAAAAAAGCTTGGCAAGAA
>JABHZW010000056.1 GCA_018656005.1 Candidatus Pseudelusimicrobium marinum
CCTGCAAAACTGGTAGCCCAAGGCAAAGCACCTAAACGAAGAGCGATATATACAGAACTTGCAGACACTATGATACTACCAAGCACACCTACCAAAATGGCACGCACTGTAAATTGTTCTTTAAAATTTTGAGCGTAAATTATTTTTTCTTCATTCATGATTCTTGTCTCCCTAAAAGTATCTTATAATTATTTTACTATTTTAAGGCAAAAATTTAATAAAATATATATATGCCCTGTTAGCTCAACTGGATAGAGCGTCTGTCTTCGGAACAGAAGGTTACAAGTTCGAATCTTGTACAGGGTATTTTTTTCTTCGCCTTTCGGCTAATTTTCAATTTTTTTATTCCTAAAGTAGAGTACTCGCATTCGCTCGTTCGTTCCTTTCTACTAGTCGTCATAAAGAAAATTGAAAATTAGCACGAAATTCTTGAAAAACTTATATTCTAAGTTTCGAAGAAACGACTAACTCTCTTCGCGAAGCGAAAATGGGGGTGCACCCTGCACCAAATCTTTCGCGGTTTCTTTTAATCCAACTAAATCTAACTTGCCACTACCAAGTATCGGAAAGTCCTCTACCTGATAAAAATCCCTACGAGAAGGTATCCATAATTTAGGCGTGTCTGATGATAAAAGTTTCTTGTGTATATCATCTAACTCTTGTGTGCTTAGGTCTTTATAAAGCACCACAACCCTTTCGCCTTTTTTATCATCAGACACGCCAGCTACAACAAATTTTCTATCTATATCGTCACAAAGTTTCTGCAAATTATCCTCTATCTTTATATGTGGCACCATCTCGCCACCTATTTTAGAAAACCGTGATAAGCGATCTGTAATAGTTATAAAACCGTCCTCATCTATGCTGGCGATATCACCTGTAATATAATATCCGTTTTTGATAACCTCTTTAGTTTTTTTAGATTCGTTTAAATAGCCCATCATTAGATTTGGTCCTTTGACACATAAAATTCCTTGATTATTTGGTGCTAATCTTTTACCGGTTTCAATATCTATAACTTTTACAGACACACCCGGTAATGGATGTCCAATAGTACCTATCTTTCTACCTTTCTGACGAACTCTTCCCATTTCGATATCTTCTATATTCAAAGATACCACTGGTGCAAGTTCTGTAGTGCCATATCCTTCCATTGGGAGTATTCCATATTTCTTTTCAAAAGCATAAGCAAGATCGTTCTTAAGTTTTTCTGCCCCTGTGGCGACTATCCGTAAACTTTGCAATTGTTCTTTAGGTATTTTTTTAAGATACACACCCAAAAATGTAGGCGTTGCAATAAGCATAGTTGCTTTGTTTTTCTGACAAATCTCCCCCACAACCTTAGCCTCTAATGGATTATTGTGATAGATTACAGAAAAGCCTGTCAAAAGTGGTAACCAAATTGTTGCGGTATAGCCAAAACTATGGAAAAATGGAAGTGTACCTAAAATTTTATCTGTTTTATAAAGTTCAAGTATCTGACCAACGGCTTCTATATTCGCATGTATGTTTTTATGCGATAACATCACACCCTTTGGCTCGCCTGTAGAACCACTTGTGTATATTATTGTAGCTTCATCTTTATTGTTTTTACCCGCCCGCAAAAAATAGGTTTTTCGTAAAAAATAGGTAGGCATAACAGTACATGTTAACGCTATCAAAGCATTAGCTATTTTTTGCGGGCGGGCTATAATATCCTCTAAAAGCACCATATTATTGGCTTGTTTCCAGCCAAGTGCATCTAAAACTTTTTTACTTGTTAAAATAACTTTACAATCTGCTTTTTTGGCACAATAAAGTGCAAGTTCTCTTGGAAAAGTGTAGTTTAAATTAACACCACTTTTACCTAAAGCAGAAACTGCCAAATTAACAACACAACCTGCGATACTTGGCGGTATTAAAATTGCAACTCGTGGACTATCCTTAACAAGTTTCTTTATCATTTTAGAAAGTGCGACAGTTTTTATTAAAAGCATTCCAAAACTTAATTTTTTTCCTTCAGAATCCACCACAGCATTTCTAAACCAATGTTTTTTGGCTGAATTTAAAAAAGCTACACCAAGTGTTTTTCTAGCTTTAATTCTATTTTCAAAAGCGGTGGTAGAAATTTCCTGTACGGCATGTCTTACACTATCCACACTTTCTGTGGATTTTAACGATTTTCCAAACCCAACCGTTACTCTTCTATATAAAAGTCGTAATCGTTTAAATAAAATTTTACCACCTTTATAACTAAATATACTGCCCCATATTCCGTCGATATAAACTGGTATTATAGGTGCGTCAATTCCTTTAGCAATATATTCGTATCCCTTTTTAAAACGAAGCATTTGCCCGTGTCTGGAAATTTGACCTTCAACAAAAATACAAACTATATCTCCATTTTTTAAAGACTTTCTAGCAAGCTCAAAACTTTTTATTATTTTTCTTGGACTATCGTGCCTAGATATTGGTATGCAACCTATAACTTTAAAAAAATATCTTAAAATTTTAATATCGTAAAACCTTTTGTTCATCACAAATCTTATAGGTCTTTGGCAAGCACCTGCAAGCAAAAACCCGTCGATAAAAGATATATGATTAGATACAAATAAAGCACCACCTTTAATTGGTATATTTTCGTGTCCGTCAATTTTTATTCGGTAAACAAAGTTTACAAGTGGATATAAAAAAAATCTTATTAAAAGTTCTGGCAGAACTTTTAGCATCACAAAAAATACACCTATAGTTGCTAACCCGTAAGATATAAATATTGTTGTTGGACTAAATTTTGCGATGTCTGTAAAAAACCATAAAGCTATGCTTGCAAAAAATATTCCGATGAAATTAAATATGTTAGAAGTTGCAATAAATTTACCTTTTTCTTTATTAGGACTTCGTTGTTGAATGTAAGTTTGAAGTGGAAGTATAAAAAAACCACCAAAGATGCCGAGCAAAAATAAATCTAATAAAACACGATGTAAATTTTGGAAGGAAAATGCCAAATCTATAGCCATTAAAATCATACCAATAATACCAAATGGCACAAGTCCAAGTTCTACCTTCCCCCTCGATAATTTACCCGCTACAAAGCTACCAAACCCTATACCAAAACTTAAACATACATTTAAAATTGCAACTTGTAAAACTTGGCTTAAAGTTATATAAAAACCAAACATATTTACGGTTAAAGTTTCAAGGTTCATAGAAATTTTTGCATAAATAAGTAAATTTAAAGTCAGTAAAGCACCAGAAAACCAAAAATATGAACTGGCGAGCATCACTTTGAAAATCCTGTCATAACCAGACACATATTTTATATTTTGGTAGGCCTTTTTTATAAAATTAAATTCAATTTTAATATTTTTATCTGAAGTTTTAGGATTTGCTACCCATAAACTAAAAATCACACCTACAAAAGCTATGACTACAAATACGAAACTTGCAAAATAGAGATTATCCTTAAAGATATCCGCCAACAGTCCAGCTAAAGCAAGACCTGTGATGATACCCACAAAGTTAAACATCGAAAGTATACCATTACCATTAGATAAATCTTTATTTTCCAAAGTATGTGGAAGCATAGAATATTTTACAGGACTAAAAAATGCACTTTGTGTGCCCATAAGAAATAAAACTATGAGCATAATAGGAATGTTCTGAATATAAAAAGCAAAAAAACCAAAACCCATTATTACAACTTCTAGTAATTTGTAAATAACTATTAGACTTCTTTTATGATATTTATCTGCAATGCTACCAGCAGTAGCAGAAAATAATAAGAAAGGAATACTCAAAGCTAAACTTGCCAATCCTATTATTAAACCATGCTGGGCTGGTGAAATATAAAAGATAGCGATAAGCATTATAAATTGTTTTAGGGCATTATCGTTAAGCGAACCTAAACTTTGTGCAAGCACCAGCCCAGCAAATTCTTTACTGGCAAGTTTACTTGGTTTTTTAAGTATTGGTTTAGAGAACCTATCTGTAAAATTACTCATATCTATATGATATTATATTACAATAAATAGAAATTTGCTAAAATATATAAACAATTAGAGCAAAATTTAATTTAAAAAAATATTTTGAGGTTAAGCAAAAAATTTTACGAGCATTTTTTTGCTGGCCGAGGCCTAAGGGAGGGCGGTTTACATTAGCGAATACTGCGAAGCAGTAGCGGTAAATAACCGACCGAAAACGAAGGCCAGCGAAAAAAGGAGAAGTAAAATGGCTGGACATTCACACTGGGCTGGTATTAAGCATAAGAAGGCAATAGTAGATGCAAAACGCGGTAAAATATTTACCAAAATAGTCAGAGAGATAACCATCGCAGCTAAAATGGGTGGTGCGGAATTAGATAATAACCCCCGTCTAAGAAAAGCGATTGATGATGGCAAAAAAGCAAATATGCCAATTGATAATATCAAAAAAGCAGTTTTAAAAGGTACTGGTCAATTACCGGGTGCTGTATATGAAGAAATTACTTATGAAGGATATGGTCCGGGCAAAACAGCCGTTATTGTGGAATGTACCACAGACAATAAAAACAGAACATTTTCTGAAATACGAAATATTTTCACAAAACGAAACGGCACAATAGGCACAACAGGTTGTGTTAGCTATATGTTTAAGAAGAAAGGTTTTATATCCATATTAAAATCTGCAATTGACGAAGATAAACTTATGGAAATCGCCATAGAAGCCGGTGCAGATGACATAAAAACTGACGACGAAAAATATTTTGAAATATTAACCGACCCAGAAAATTTCGACACGGTAAAAGAAGCATTAGAAAAACAAAATATTCCATTAGAAACTGCAGAAATTACAATGCTTGCAGATACCGATGTAAAAATTAAAGATAAAAAAACAGCAGAACAAATTTTCAAGTTTATGGAAGGACTAGAATCTCACGATGATACAAAAAATGTATATTCTAACTTTGATATAGACGAAGAAATAATTAAACAATTAGGTTAAAAACCTAGGAAATCAACATGCAAACCACAAAGGTTTTGGGTATAGACCCTGGGCTAGATAGAACTGGCTGGGCAATAATAGAAGGCAATGCTAACAATTTAAAAATTGTTGAATGTGGTTTGCTATCAACACCAAAAGAAGATACTCTTGCACAAAGAATTGAAGGTATATATACAGGTATATCGCAAATAATAAATCGTCATAACCCAGACGATATAGCAATGGAAGAATTATTTTTTGTTCGCCTTCAAACGACTGTTTATCACACCATACAAGCAAGAGGTGTAATAGTTTTAGCATGTAAAAAAAGTGGTAAAGAAACTTATGCATATAGCCCTAAAAAAATCAAAAGTATTTTGTGTGGCAATGGCAATGCAGACAAAAAACAAATGCAACAAGTAGTTAAAATAATGTTGAAGTTGGATAAGGTACTTTCGCCAGACGATGTAGCGGATGCTGCAGCAATTGCAATAACGCATTTGAAATTATCGCCATTAAAAGCTAGAATGAATGTGCAAAAAGAGTTTTTAGAAAAAGTTAAAAAAGCCAAAGCGGAGATAAAAAAAGTCCAATGAAAAATAAAAAGCAATTAGGACAATTTTTCACAGAAAATACAGATTATATTTTATCTGACTTTGAAAAATACATTATTGGAAAAAACATAACAGACCCTTTTGCAGGGAATAAAGATTTATTAAAATGGGCAATAAAAAATAATTGCAACAATGCCAAAGGGTTTGATATCGATGAAAAATATATCGATAATAAAGTTGTTTTAAAAAATGATTCTCTTCAAAACCCAAAAAAATATGATTTTGTGTTAACAAACCCACCTTATCTTTATCAGAACAAACTGGAAGATAACTCTGTATTAAAAGACTCTAAACATACTGATTTATATCAAATATCGCTAGAAAAAATAATGAATAGTAAAGAAGGTATAGTAATTGTACCTATAAATTTTTTATCTGCAGAAAACTCAAAGTATATACGAGATATTTTTCTAAACAAATTTAATATTATAAAGGTTAATTATTTCACTCAACAAGTCTTTAAAGATACTACTTATAATGTGATGGCTTTTTATTATAAAAAGAAAGAAAAAAATTCTGCAAAAATGCAAATGGATTTACATATTCTCCCAGAGAATAAAAAAATAACTATAAACATTTATGAAAAATATAATTGGCAAATTGGAGGAGAATTTTTAAATAAAATAAACTCTTTTGGGAATAAATTAAAAATTAAAAGATTAGAAGAAGAAGATTTAGGAAAAGGTTCTGTATTAGTAAAGGTAGCACATAATCATTTAAAAAATTTTAGAGAATTTAAAGTAGATGAAAATACATTTTCAAGACTTAAAAAAAATATTGTACTTTTAAAGGCAATAGATACTGGTACAGATAAGGGAAAAATATCATTAGAGGATATTAGAAAATATAATCTGCACGCTTTGGTTGGAATTAAAACATCTAGAAATCAAATATATCTAATTTTCCCAGAAAATATATCAATTAGAGAACAACAAGAATTAATTTCTTTATTTAATGAGGAATTAAATAGAGAAAGAACAAAATATCATTCTTTGTTTATGACAAATTTTAGAGATAATAATAGAAAGAGAATTTCATTCAATTTTGCATATAAAATGATAAACTACATATATTTCTCTAAAATGAAAGGAGAGCAAAATGCTAGAAGACAATCTACATTATTTTAAAAAATCTATAGAAACCCAAGAAAAGAACTTAGACAACAATTATATGTTCTTAGATTGGGATGATAATATTGAAAAGTATAAAGAAACAACTATAAAAATAAAAGAATTATTAACAACTATTAAGGTTTTAAAAGAAAAAAATAAAACAGATAATGATTTATACAAGGATCTATATAGGATGTCCTTAGATAGACTAGGACAAAAATCAGAATTTAATTGTTTTATTAATGCTTGTGATACAACTATGGATAGTTTAAAAAATGACTTTAAGACTTTTAAAAAAGTTGTGAACCTATATCTAGACAATAGAACTATTTCTGATTACTCTCCTAAGGAATGGATACAAGCTTTAATAGATAAAGGAGCTTCAAGAGGTAAGGGTTCTAAAGGAGAAGATAAAGTGCTAAGGTTAGCAGTTCAAAAAGGCTTTAAACATATTTCTTCTTGGGAAGAATTTAATAAAGAAAAAAAAGTTGTTGTAAAGTTTAGTAAGAATAATTTTGATTTAAAATCTATACAAAAAAAACTAGATATAAAGTTAAATTTTAAATCTCAGGGTAAAATGTTAGATATAATCTTAAAACACGACGAAAAAATTATGTTTATAGAAGCAAAACACCTTAAAGAAGGTGGCGGAACACAAGATAAACAAGTCCATGAATTAATCAATATAATACAAACAAGAAATTCTAATAAAAATGTTTTAGTAGGTGCTTTTTTAGATGGTGTTTTATCTAATCATATTTTAGATATGTCTGAGGAATATATTAAGAATCCAAAAAAATTAAATTATGAAAAAAATAAAACAGTTAGACAACAAGTAGATATTATTAAAGCACTAAAAACTAATAAGAATAATTTTTGGTTCAACACCGCAGGGTTCAAAAAATTTATAAAGGACTTTTAATATGATCGCATACCTAAAAGGTGAAGCCATAGAAGTTAATGATGAAAATTTGATTGTGTCCACAGGAAATGTAGGATATATAGTCAATATGGCTCCGTTATCTTTAGCTGGTATAAAAAAAGGTCAGGAAGTGGAACTTTTTATCAACGAAAGTATGTCCCCCTACGACGGTGCAACACTATATGGCTTTGCAAGTAAAGAAGAGCAACAACTTTTTAATATAATAAAATCCAGCGTACCAAAAACAGGACCCAAAAAGGCAATTGAATATTTAAATAAGGCACTTAAAAGTATTGGCGATTTTCATAATGCAATTATTAAGCAAGACCCTCAAATTTTAACAGGTATATTTGGGTTCACTAGCAAAACTGCAGAAAAATTAATAAATAGTTTGAAAGATAAAATGAGCGAATTTTCCACCAGTGCAGAACTTAAAATTAAAATTGCAGATTCTGGTATTTCAATACCCCATATTAACGATGTAACCCAAGCATTAACAACACTTGGCTATTCGGGACATGAAGTAAGGAAAAGTTTAGAGAAAATTGATACCCAAAACTTATCTTCAAAAAGTTCTATACAAGATGTATTGGGCGAATGTTTTAAAATACTAAAGAAATAAATAAGGTAAAATAAAAAAATGAGTGCAAGTAATGAGATTCTAGATTTAAAACCAACCTCTGAAGAAAAAAGCGGGATAGAAAGTGCGCTTCGCCCTACTAGTTTAGACGAATTTGTCGGGCAAGATAAACTTAAAGAAAATTTACGCATTTTTATAGAAGCCGCAAAAAAAAGAGGCGAAGCGCTAGACCATTGTCTATTTTACTCCCCCCCAGGGCTTGGTAAAACTACACTTGCAAATATTTTATCCACAGAAATGGGTGTAAACATCAAAACAACTTCAGGACCAGTACTTGCAAGAGCAGGCGATTTGGCAGCAATGCTAACAACAGAACTTAGTGAAGGCGATATTTTGTTTATCGACGAAATTCATCGTTTAAATCCAGCAGTAGAAGAAGCACTTTATCCAGCAATGGAAGATTTTAATTTCTTTATTAATACAGGAAAAGGTCCAGGATCTACAACATTAAAATTATCTGTACCAAAGTTCACATTAGTAGGTGCTACAACCCGTTCTGGCTTGTTAACAGGACCACTTAGGGATAGATTTGGAATAGTTTTAAATCTTGGCTTTTACGAACAAAAAGAACTTACCGAAATTTTAAAAAGGTCTGCCAACCTATTAAACATAAAAGCAGATGAAAGTGGCTTGATAGAACTTTCAAAAAGATCTCGTGGCACACCAAGAATTGCAAACAGATTATTAAGAAGAGCAAGAGATTTCGCACAAGTTAAAGGTAATGGAATTATAACTGACGAAATTGCAAGAATTTGTATGGACGCATTAGATATCGACGCAGAAGGGTTAGATTCTGTGGATACAAAAATCATAAAAGCATTGGCAGAAAAGTTTAATGGCGGACCTGTCGGGCTTGAAACTTTGGCGATAGCCGTGTCTGAAGAAATCGATACACTTACCGATGTTATAGAACCTTATTTAATTAAAGCTGGCTTCTTAATTCGCACACCACGAGGCAGAACTTTAACAGAAAAAGCATTTAATCACCTTAAGATTAGTGCCAAGGGCACCTCTTCTTTGTTTAAGCCCACTACATAACACTAGTTTTGTTAATGTTTTTTAAAAACCTAAAAAACCAATAACACTATTTTAATGAGATTGCCACGAAATTTAGTAAAAATTTCTCGCAATGACAAAAACAAATAAAAATTTTACGAGAATTTTGAGATGAGAACGAGAAAAAGGCAGGTGTGGAATACCGTGAGTGGGGTTTACCCCCGAGTATTCAAACCTGCCTTTGACAATGTTATCGCTCAAAAGACGAAGTAAAACTTATTTTAGTTTGAGAGCTGTCTGATATATAAACCCACTATTTTCTTTTTCCAAAATAATAGCCAAATATCTGTCGGCTTTGGTTTTGTTTTGCTTTTTTATCAAACACATGCTTTTAACAAGCATCGCAAGAGTGTCTTCTTTATTTTGGTTAATATATTTGTTTGCAATTTTTTCTGCATCGCTATATTTACCCAGAGAATAGTGCCAAAGAGCTTTTGTTAACTCTATATCTCGACGGGAAGAATCTAATTCTAAAGCTTTATCTAATTGCTGAAAAGCTTTGTCATATTGCTTAACTTTCCAATATATTTTGCCAGATAAAAATAAATAATCTGCATCATTTTTGGTATTTGTTAAATTTTCTGCAATAATTTCTTGAGATTCAGTAAAATTATCCAACTTATAATAACAGTAAGCATAATTATAAAAGTAATTTTGATTTGGGTTTTTAACCTCGTCAAAATAAAGACTATAATAACCTATCGCTTTTGAAAAGAAACCCAATTTTTCATAACTTTTACCAAGTCCTAAATGAGCGAGATAATTTTCTTTATCTTTTTTTAAAATTTGATTATAAAGGTCTATCGCTTTGGAATATCCTGAAGAAATATAATATAAATCTGCATTTTCTATCATAAGTTCTAAATCTTTTGGATAAAGTTGTAATCCTTTACTATAAGTTGCAAATGCTCTATCCATTTCGCCGAGAACTTCATAACTTCTACCCATCATTATATAGGTTTTTTTGCTTTTATGAGAGCTCAAACCTTTTGCAAAAGCATCTTCAAATTTTAAAATTGCCTGTTTATATTCTTTATTATCATAAAAAGTTTTACCTGCTGCAAAATCTTCATAACCTTTACTTTTAAAGATAGAAGCATCTGCACTCGCAAAAGCGAATGTTAAAAATAATGTTAAAAGTAGTAAAGTTTTTTTTGTCATATTATTAATCTTTTTTATTGATTACATCTTTAAACGAAAATAAAATCAAATCCTGTTTCACTCTTTTTATATGCGAATATGCAACCTTTACACCAACTTCGCCGACATATAAAATTTTATCTAAATCCAAAGTACCTACTCCGCCAACCTCGTCGTATCTTATTACATAGTTTGCTTGTTTTTGTTCTTCTGTTATCATAAGTGCGCCACGAATATCCAAAGATTGTAATAAATAATCTTGTGTTTTTTTAGGATCAGACAAGGTATAATCTGGTGCGGTTACACTTGCTAAAAGCCAGTCCGCCCCGAGTTCTTTTGCGATAGAAACTGGTAAATATTCCACAATAGCACCGTCGACAAGTTCTCTGTGCCTATATTCTACAGGTTTAAAAACACCAGGTAAGTTCATACTTGCACGAATTGCAGGAAGTAGTGGACCACTCTTAAAAACAACCTTTTCACCAGTGTTAATGTCCATAGCTGCTGTGCCAAATGGGATATTTAAATCTTCAAAATTCTTATCGCCTATTATGCCTTTTAAATAATCTTCAAAACTTTCTGAAGAAAATAATTTGCCACCAAAAAAGTAGCCTAGAAAACCAAAAATATTAAAATCGTCAGATAAATTACCAAGTTCAAACTCTTCTGCTGTTACCCACAAATCATTTAAAGATGTACCAGCACTTATCAAACCACCTACAACCGAACCCATTGATATACCTGTGATAATATCTATCGGAAAATCTTCGCGAATTAAAACTTCCATTAACCCAACATGCGCAAAGCCCCTTATGCCACCTGCAGACAGCACCACAGCCACTTTTGGTCTGTTATCTGGTGGAAGGGCAACTAGCTCTTCCCATAGGAAATTGGTTAAAATTTGCTCGTCGGTAAGCACTCTTTGTTCAGAGTGAAGTGGGCTGATAAAAATGGTTGCAAAAAATGTGAATGCAACTATTATAAGGGTAAGCTTTTTCATAATAATAAATTTGTGGCAGGTATTAATTTATATCCCGCCCTATTGCATGTTCCAACTTTGCTTCTGATAGAACTTGCTTATACATTGCATACAAATAATCTTGATAAACTGAATATTTTGCTTTTGTTACTTGCAAGTAATCGTACTTGTTCATAGTTGTTTTATCTATTCTTTTGTACTTTGAATTTACAGATTTATATAAATTTTCGCGTCTTAAAGTTTCTTGTTTCCAAAATTTTAAATCTTCAAAACTTTGTATAACTTCAAACATAATTTCGTCTATAAGTTTGGCTTCTTTTAAAGAACCTTGTCTTCTTTCTGCCTTTTTTTGTTTAACCTGTGTAGAAATATCGTAAGGAAGCGGTAAGTTAACAAATAAACCACCGTAATAGTTGTCAAAACCGCCAAATTTGGAATAACCTATATTCTCATATCCACCAAGTAAAAGTACGCTTGGATGACTTCTAGACATTGATAGTTTTACGGCGATATCGTCTTCCTCTAAATCGTATAATGCAGAACGAAATTCTGGACGAAATTCCATAGCCCAAAGTTTTGCTTTATCTAAATCTATTTCAACATTTTTAGGTGTTAATTTACCTTCGTATTTAATATCAAAATCTAGCTCTTTATTTAGACTTTTTATGAGTTGTAGTTTAGATGCTTCTGCTTCGTTAGTAAAGGCATGAATGTCGTTTTCTATTTCTGTTAGAGTAATTATTTCTGCTTGCATTTTTGTGGAATAATCGGAAATGTTAGCAATGATTTTTTTTGTCATACCTAAAAATTTCTGAGATGTTGTTAATCTTTCATCTTTATAAACTGCTTCATAAAATTTTTGTTTTATATCAAAAGATGCATTATTTTTTATGGTGTCATACCCATTTTGAGCTTCTTTCAAATAACTTTTAGCTAAACGAACCGTGCTTTTGTGTCTACCACCTGCATATAAATATTGTTTTGCTACTACCCCGACAGAATATATAGCATTTTTATTATTAGGATCTATATATCTGGAAAGAAAATCGTCACTAAGTACAACTGGATAATCCACATTAGATGCTATTGTGCCAGCACTAAAATTTATTATAGGAAGATATAAAAATTTAGCTTCTGTTACTCTTTGCGAAGCAATTATCATTTCTTGTTCTTGCGACAATAACTGACTGTTATTTTTTATCCCGAGCCGTATAGCATTGTCTAAAGAAAGTGTTTCTTGTGAAAATATATTTACAGCAGAAAAACTAATTAAAATTATAAATAAAAATACTATTTTTTTCATTTAGTTCCCTCTCTTTTTTTATCTAGCACATCTAACATATCGTTAAATTCTTTTTGCAATGTTGTAAACTGATCGCCTTTTCTTAGATGTACTTTTCTTATTTTACCGGTTTCTTTTATACTTCTACACACTCTTTCAAAGTGGTATATAGGACCTGCAAGCCTGTTAGATAAAACTGCAGAAAATAAAATTATGAAAATTATGTAAATTAATATTTTTATCCCGAACATTATCATTGTGGGAGACATTTGATCTATTAAAGGTTGTAAAAGAGCTGGCTCTTTAGCAAATGCATCGCTTATTGCTACACTAAATTCAAAAAATACAATTGCAAAACCCACAAGTACGCTTAATATTATTAAAAGCATATAACGATACTGTAATTTCTTTTTTATAAATATAGTTTTTCTTTGAAACTTTTCCATTTTCCCTCGTTTCTGTGACTACATAACACTAATTTTGTTAATGCTTTTTTGCCACCTTAGCTATGGCGATTTTTGGCACGTGCCAAAAATCGCTATAACAAAAATTTAGAACAACACATCCATTAATTCAAGCCATTTTTTGTCTATTGTTTTAAGTTGTTTAACAGCTTCTTTTAGAGGTACAGCTTCAATTTCTGTACCTTTTAAAGCACTCATCACACCAAACTTCCCTTCGTCCACAAATTTTACAGCACCTATGCCTACTCTTGTACCTAACATTCTGTCAAACAAGGTTGGCGAACCACCTCTTTGTATATGACCAATAACCGCAGATCTTGTTTCTATACCGGTTTTTTCCTCGATAATTTTCGCAAGTTTTTCGCCCACATCTCTTCCGCTAAGTTGAACATGTCCAAAATCATCTAGTGCTTGAACTTCGCCATCACCTGTTGTAGGAAGCTCTGCTGCCTCGCTTGTTACAACTAAACCATATTTTCTTTTTGCATAAACATCTTTTAATTTTTTGGTCATTTTTTCTACATCAACTTTTTCTTCTGGTATACAACAATAATCCGCATTACCAGCGATTGCTGTAAATAAAGATACCCAGCCGGCATGTCTGCCCATTACTTCTAAAATTACTATTCTTCTGTGACTTTTGGCTGTGTCTCTTAATCTTTCAAGTGCATCTACCGCAACGGTTGATGCTGTATCAAAACCAAAAGTATAATCTGTACCAGAAAGATCATTATCCATAGTTTTTGGAACACCAACTATTGGTAATTTAAAGTCGTTAAATAAACTATTTGCTACACCAAGTGTATCTTCGCCACCCATTGCAATTAAAGCGTGAAGGTTTTGTTTTTTGAAAGTTTCTTTTACGGCATTCACTCCACCTTCTCTTTTGTATGGATTTGTTCGTGAAGAATATAAATATGTGCCACCTTGTGAAACTATGTCCTTAACGATATCTTTGTTAAGTGGTGTGGTATTATTATCGATAAGTCCTTTCCAACCTTCTAAAAAACCTACACATTCGTAACCTAATTTTTCAGCCATATAAACACAGCCTCTTATTGCTGGATTTAAGCCGGGACAATCGCCACCACCTGTTAAAATTCCTATTCTTTTTTTTGCCATTGCTATGTATCTCCTAAATAATTTATTAAAAACTTGATTGGTATCCAAGTTGGAATATTCTTTCTGGTTTCAATTTTATACCATTAGCAAGTGTTGTGTTTCTGATTAAATCTCTTACAGCAAAATCCATATAAAAATTATTTCTTAAATCTACCCTGATACCTAAATTGAAACGATATGTTTTACTCGTTTTGATATTATCTACCTCTGCTATAAGTGTTACTTTATCGTCAATAGTATAATCTGCACCGGTAAATATATATGCTTTACTATCGCTAACTTCTGGCATATTTACACCTAAATGAAGATTAAAACCTGGTGTTAAAACTTCTTTAGAAGTTACTAAATAAAGCCCTTTTTGTTGTTGTATATATTCATCTCTATTATGGTCGTAAAAATAACCTTGCCCATCATAACCGACAGATAAACCTGGCAAACTTTCTGTGCCATCAAAAAAGCGATATTTAGCAAAAATTGTTGGGGTTAAAAATTCGGCTGAATTGCTTGAACCTATAAATTGTTCAACAACAAAGTTTGCACCTATATTTAAGTTTGGTAAAACACCAAACATTAAGCCCATTCTTACACCACCATCCGAAAATGCTCTTGTCAAAACATTGTAGCTATAATAGTCGAGCACATATGCTGTTGGAAGGTCTATAAGAGTATGATTGTAAAGCATCACATCACTAAACTCGTCTTGCGCTTCCACTTTTTGTGAAAATGTGAAGGCAAGAGATAAGGCTATTAAAATTAACACTATTTTTTTCATTTTTTTCTCCCTGTTTTTTTATTAATCCGTAATATAAATAAATTTTCTTGTATCTTTTATTTTTGGCTCTTGTATGTATCTTACATTGAAATGATGATAGGTTTCTTTAGAACCAAAAAATTCGTTTTTACCTTTAGGAAACTCCACCACTATAACACCTTTTTCTGCAAGTTTTGTAGTATCATAAACTATGCCAACTTGCCACCTTTCATAAGTTGTGTTTTTAGGGTCTTTAGGGTTTTGATTATTGACGATAACCACCATACCCTTATAAAAATTTTCTTTTGATACACCAGAGGTTTTGTAAATAATTTTATCTGTCCATTTGAGATGTCCTTCGTGCGCGCCTGCTGTAAATAAAACTTTTACTTCATTACTATTAAGTTTTGTTTCTAAAATTTCTACCGAAGAATATTCGTTAATAAAACCCTCATAATTTGTTGGGCTAGCAAATATTATTTGTTGGGATTCTTGAATCTCTGTATCTCTTTGATATATTTTGGAATAATCTGTATTATCTTCAATTGGTTGTTTTTCTTGACTACTGGAACAACCCAATACAAAAACGAAAATTAAAAGTAGTAATGGAAGTTTAAATAATAACCTCATAAAATGTCTCCCTTTAGAGTTTATATGATATTATTATATAAATTATCGCCCTTAATATCCACTACCACTATAACTGGCAAGTTTTCTATCTCTAATTTGTAGATGGCTTCTGTCCCAAGTTCTGGGTATAGGAATGGTTCAGCTTTTTTGATACATCTTGCCATTAAAGCCCCCGCCCCGCCGATTGCTGATAAGTAAATTGCTTTGCCTTTCATCTGTTTAACAGCTTTTTCGCTTCGTTCACCCTTGCCAATAAAGGCAGGTGTTTTTAGTTTTCGGATAATTTCTTTTGTATATTTATCCATTCTTGCTGAAGTTGTTGGACCGGCACTAGTTATTTTATTTTTTTCGTTAAAAATAGGACCGCAATAATAAATTATTTGATTTTTTAATTCTTTTGGGATATTTTTTTCTGTTAAAAGTTTTTGATGAGCCTTATCTCTCGCTGTAAAAATTGTTCCACTTAAAAAATATTGTTTACCAATTTTTAAATCTTCTTTTTTTATAGGTGTTTGTATTTTTTTACACATTTTATATCACCTTGCTCGTATGTCTGTTTGCATGACAATTTAAATTTACTGCAACTGGTAAACTTGCAATATGACAACCCAAAAATTCTATATGAACTGCAAATGCACTAACATTTCCACCAAAACCTTGTGCGCCTATATTTAATTTGTTAATTTTGTCTAAAATTTTGCGTTCCAAACTGGCATATTTTTTGTTTCTATTTTTACCGCCAACTTTTCTTGCGAGTGCTTTTTTTGCAAGTATCGCACTAGCTTCAAAATTACCACCCATACCAACGCCAACTACAATTGGTGGACATGCTTTTGCGCCAGATTTTTTGACGGTTTCTACGACGAAATCTATAACATCTTCTTCGCTTGCACTTGGACTAAACATTTTAAGTGCGCTCATATTTTCGGCACCGCCACCTTTTGGTAAAAATGTTATTTTTATTTTGTCGCCTTTTACAAAATCTGTATGAATAATTGCGGGTGTATTATCGCAGGTATTATCGCGATTTATGAAGGGCTCTTTTACAATAGATTGGCGAAGGTTTTTATACCCTTTTTTAACCCCTTCATAAATCGCATTTTTTAAATTTCCTTCAACAAAAACTTTGTCACCAAGTTCTACAAAAAACACCGCTGTGCCGGTATCTTGACAGATTGGTAAGCCTTCTTTTTTTGCAATTTCTGCGTTTTCTAAATAAACTTTTAAAATTTCTTCCGCTCTTTTATTTTTTTCTCTTAAAACAGCGCTTCTAATCGCCCAAACAGTGTCTTGTGATAAATTTATATTTGCATCTTCACACATTTTTGCAACTATTTCTACAATTTTAGAAGCTTTTATCTTTCGCATCTCTTTTTTCCTTGTTTCTGTGACTACATAACACTTTTTTTGCTAATGTTTTATTGCCACCTACTTCATCTCTTTCAAAGTTTCTTTTAAAGCACTTTCTAACATTTCTTTTGGTGGCTTTTTTATAAAACCAACTTCCATCATATGATGTATCAATGCTCTGCTTTCTTTAATATCTGTTTCTGCTATTTTAAAATATTCTTTCCAAGTTTTTTTATCAGTGGCAACACCTTCTTTGACTGCTTGTATTGCAACATCGGCTGCTTCTTTCGGGAATATATGCCAATCTTCCATATCTGGCACAATTCTATTTTTAGATAACCCTTGCTTCTTTGCACTTTCCGCAATACTTTTTGCAGCAGCTATTGCCATACCATTTGTTATAGTTTTTGCACCACTAATTAATGCACCTTTCAAAATTCCCGGAAAACCTAATGAATTGTTCACCTGGTTTTCAAAATCACCCCTACCAGTTGCAACAATATATGCACCAGCTTCTTTCGCTTGATGAGGATAAATTTCTGGCACAGGATTTGCACATGCAAATACGATAGGTTTTTTTGCCATCAATTTTATCCATTCTTTTTTAACAACATTTGGACCTGGTTTTGATAATGCAATTAAAACATCAGCATCTTTCATAGCTTCTTCGATTGTTTTTATTTTTTTAGAATTTGTTTTTTTACAAAGCTCCCATTTCTTATAATATGCTTTATTTTTTTCTAAATCTTTTCTGTCTGAATTTAGAGAACCTTTTGCATCAAATAAAATCATATTTTTAGGATCTGCTTTCATTTCTAAAATAAGCTCTGCTATCGTCGTATTGGAAGAGCCAGCACCATACAAAACTATTTTGATTTTTGATATATCTTTTTTGACAACTTTTAATGCTCCCAAAAGCCCAGCTAATGTTACACAACCTGTGCCTTGAGCATCATCATGCCAAACAGGAATTTTTGATTCTTTTCGCAAAGTATCTAATACTTCATAGCAATTTGGTTGAGAAATATCTTCCAAATTCACAGCACCAAAACTATGTTGAACCATTTTCACAAAATCTATAATTTTTTTAGGATCGTTTTCGCCTTTTTCGTTTTTGGAATCTATACATAAAGCTTGCGCATCAACACCGCCAAGATATTTCATTAAAAATGCTTTACCTTCCATAACGCCTAAACCACCTGAAGGTGTGCAATCGCCATCGCCTAAAACTCTGGTGGAATCTGACACTACAGCAACTAAATTATTTCTATTTGAAAGTTGGAAAGATGTTTTATTATCGTCGCGAATTGAAGTAGATACCGACGATACACCCGGTGTGTAATAAACATTAAGCCAGTTTGAACCGTATATGCCTGCTTTTGGGACAGTCATCATTTTACCTTTATAAAACTGATGTACTTTTAAGGATAATTTTTTTAGAAAAACAGTTTGTGCAGTTGCTTTTTGTTCTTCTGTAAATTTTTTTGGGAACAAAGCATCTAAGTTATCAAGCGAATATTTTATTTCTGACATAAAGTAAAGCTCCTAATTTCTTGTGATGTAGTTTGAAGGTTGTCTATATATATAATGATACAAAATAAGGCTAAATTTGGGATATTGTTATTTTTAAAAAAATTTTGAGATGATTTTTTATTTTCTTTGCGACGACTAGTAGATACGAAGTAGCGAGCGAATGCGAGTGTGGCTACTTTAGGAGCAAAAAAATAAAAAAGGGCTCAAAATAGAAAAAAGCCGAGAATGGGATTCGAACCCACGACCTACAGTTTACAAAACTGTTGCTCTACCAACTGAGCTATCTCGGCAATCGTTAAATCTGTTAACAAATATATTTTAACATTTTTCTTCACATTTTCCAAGCTACCCCAACATTAAAAATGCTAAAATAAACTTATGGATACTACTAAACTTATGTGGCTTTTGTTTACAATCATTGTGCCAGTAGCTTTATATCTAGACCTCATTCTACTTAATAAAAGTCACGGTAAAATGCCTGTTAAAAAATCCGCCTTAATTGTGGCAGGATGGATTTCGCTCGCATTAATTTTTAACCTACTTATATTCTTTTTTCTAGGCGCTCAAAAAGCGACGGATTTTTTAACAGGCTACATAATAGAGTACTCACTTTCGATAGATAATATGTTTGTGTTTTTAATGATTTTTCAATATTTTAATATACCAAAACACAATCAGCCAAAGGCACTTTTATGGGGTATTTTAGGCGCTGTTTTGATGCGATTTATTTTCATTTTTGCAGGCATAAGTTTAATTTCTAAATTCGGTTGGATAATCTATCTATTCGGCGTATTTTTAATATTTACAGCTATAAAAATGGCACTTGCAAAAGAAGAAAATTACGATCCGTCAAAAAACTTAATTGTAAAATTATTCAACAAAATTATTCCCATATCCCACACACATACAAATGGCGAATTAATCATAAAACAAAACGGTAAATATTATGCAACAGTTTTGCTTGCTTGTATAGTTGCAATTGAAGCTTCAGATGTTATTTTTGCCATAGATTCCATACCTGCAATATTATCCATCACGCAAGATACTTTTGTGGTCTACACATCAAACATTTTTGCAGTTATTGGTCTTAGGGCTTTATACTTTATGCTTTCGGGCGTGGCGGACAAATTTGAATATTTAAAATACGGCATAAGCGCTGTATTGATGTTTGTTGGTGTGAAAATGTTAATATCTAATTATTATCATTTTTCGTCGGCAACATCGCTTTTAATTGTAGGAAGTATATTGGCAATTTCGATAATAATTTCTATCGTCCATAAAGATAAAATTGAAAAACCTACCCAAATTTAATAGAATATAAATATAGATTAAAGAACAGAGGACAAATAATATGGCATATAAGTGCAAGATTTGTGGTAAAGGATCTGTTGCAGGACACTCTTACAGCCACTCTCACAAGAAAACAAAAAGAGTTTTTAAACCAAACTTACAAAAACAAAAAATCGTATTAGATAAGAAAACACAATCTGTCTATGTATGTACAGCTTGTATAAGAAGTGGTTTAGCTAAAAAAGCTTAATTAAATTTTTTTAGTTTAAAAAAACAGTCTGTATGAAAAATACAGACTGTTTTTTGTGTTTATCCCCAGAAACCTGCTAAACTAACCATAAAATGATATTATGTCTGTATATATATAAAACCAAAAGGATGCCTCAATGAAAAGATTATTATTTTTAATATTATTATTACCTTTCGCAATAATAAACATATCAGCACAAGAAAATTTAGACTTAGAAACAAAACCCCGACTTGGACATATCGAAATCCCTGTAAAAACTAAACAAGATTTAAACCTTGAAAAAACTAAAGCAAAAGAAGAAGTCGCCAAAGAACAAGGATCAGAACTTAAAAAAGAAGCTAAAGAAAATCTTGCAAAAGAAAAAGACGAAATAGATCCTCATGGTCCGTGGATGGTGTGTAATATAGAGGCAGAAGGACTTGTAAACATAAGACAAGCAACTGTTGAAAAAAATATTAAAGCTAAAAAAGGTCATCTTTACCAAAAAACTTATATCTACGAGGATATGCAAAGCTTAATTGCACTTGATAACTTTTCAGATGTAAAAGTAGATATAAAAAAATATCCAGGTTTAAGAAAAGATAAAAATAATAAAGAAGATAAAACTCCTCTTCCATGTCATCAAATAACACTTATCGTGCAAGAAAAACCTATCGTAGAAAAAATACTTTTTGTAGGTAGAAAAAAATTAGGTAAAACCACATTAAAAAAAGAAATGAGCCTAAAAGTAAAAGACCCTTACAATGCAACCAAGCTTAAAGGCGATATGATTGCCATAGAAAGAAAATACGAAGACAAGGGTTATATATCCAATAAAGCAACTTTCAAAACCGAATTTAACGAAAAAGAAAGCATAGCAACAATAACTATTACTATCGACGAAGGTCCACGATCAAGAGTAAAAACTTTACAAGTAAACGGACTTGAAAACTTAAAACATAAAGAAAAGAAAATAATTAAACTTATGAAGAACCGTCCTAAAAAAGTTTTCAAACCACAAGAACTAGAAGCAGAAGCAATGCGTGTTGATGCTTACGGACGAGATAACGGCTACCACGAATACCATGTAGTAGATAGAAAAGTAGATTTTAACGAAGATAAAAGCGAAGTTTATATAACTTACGATATTAATGAAGGAAAAAAATCTATTTTTGGTAAGACCGTATTTAACGGAAATATTGTTCTGGAAGATGAAGAACTAGATATGCTTGTTGAATTTAAAGAAGACAAACTATTCAACCAAAAAAAGTTAGATAGAAGTGTAAAATATATTCAGGAAGAATATGCTAACCTTGGTTATTTAAAAGCGGTTATAGAACCTAAATTTAATTTTAACGAGGATACAGACAAATTAGATGTAGATTTTGACATCATAGAAAACTACATAGTTTATGTAGATAACATAGATGTTACAGGTTATGAAAAAACCGAGAAAAATGTTTTCGCAAGAGAAGTTACCTTAAAACCTGGGGATAGATTTAGCTACGATAAAATTAAAAAAACTCAAACAAAAATGATGAACTTAGGTTTTATTAATGATGTTCAGATAGATGTTACCCCAACAGCAGAGGACGATAAAGTAGACCTTGGTTTTAATGTCGTAGAAGGCACAGCAGGTATGTTTTCTGCAGGCATAGCTATGGGAACTATCGAGGGAATATACGGACAAGCTAGTGTTTCGCATATGAACTTTTTGGGTAAAGCTCAGCGGTTAAACTTTAACTCTTCTTTTGGTAAAAATATTTTAGATTATAGCATCGCTTGGTCCACCCCTTGGATTTACGACCATCCAACATCTTTTGGTGTAGATGTATTTAACACAAAATTAAATCGTCCATACTCCACAACCGCTGGCGCGTTTGTAGAAAAAAGACAAGGTGGAAGACTAAACTTAGGTCCTAGATTTGAAGACGATAAATTTTTAACAGGCTTTTCTTACGGCTACCAAACTGTTGATATATCGGATGTAGATCCTCTTTACACAGGTAGTGTTGAAGAAGGTGCAAAAACTTATTCCACATTCGGAGCAGACTTTGCAATAGATACAAGAGATGTCGCATGGGACCCTTCATCTGGTGCTAAAAACGGAATATCTGTAGAACTTAACTCCCCATTCTTAGGTGGTGATGTGGATATTTATCAAGTAGATTTAAATTCTGGATATCATCATACAATATTTAATGCAGGTGATTATCCAATAGTCTTCGCACTTGCAAACAGACTTGGGCAAGTAAAAAGTTATGGTAGAACAAACGAAGTACCCGCTGTTAACAGATACTATCTTGGTGGTGCAGATACCATAAGAGGTTATGATGTTACAGGCGAAGTTGGTCCTGAAGAAGGCGGTAATTTATTTTACATCTTAAATGCAGAAATTAGAGTGCCTTTAGTAAGAGAAGGTAGAAGGAATATGGTTCAAGGTGCATTCTTTTACGATTTAGGTAACTCCTGGAAAAATAGAGACGAAATAAAATATAAAATAGGTAAAGAAACAGACGAATTTAAAAGTGGTTTCGGTGTAGGTATTAGGTTCACAACACCAATGTTCCCAATAAGAATAGATTATGGTTACGGTTTAAACCACAAAGCAGGACAGGATAAAGCACACTTCTACTTTACCGTAGGAAACTTTTTATAAATTTGATGAAAATAATTAAGTATTTAGTAATTACAATTTTGTTTTCAACTGCTTTAATATATGCACAAGAAATGCCACAAGAAGAAATAGAGCAGAAGGTTATCCCTGTTGCCTATTTAGATATGAATAGGGTATTTGAGGCACATCCAAGAACGATTGATGCTAAAAAAGAATTCAAAAAACAGCTAGACCTTATACAACAAAATATAGAAGAAATAAGAGAACAAATAGTTTTTTTAAAAAAAGAAATTGTAAGTTTAAAAAAGCAAGAAAATATCTTAAAACCGTATTATAAACAAAGCATTAGTGAAAATTATTTTATAGAAACTGTAATACAAATACCACGAAAAAGCGAGGTTTACGAAATTATAAATGATTTAACATTTTCTGGCGCACAAATGTCTTTAGCTCCGTTGGATGTAAACAAATTACAAACAAATATTCAAGCCAAAATTTCCAACAAATATAAAAACCTTTTACAGCAAGACAGAATGATACTGGATATTAAAAGACAAGCATCAAAGGATATGTTAGCAAAGCAACAAAAAGAAGTTAATGAAATTTTGGCGGATATTTATAAAAAAACAAAACGATATGCAGAAAACGCCAATATTCAGACGATAGTAAACAAAAAAAGCTTACTATTTGGACAAGACGAAATGCCAGATATTACGATAGAATTTATACAAATACTAGAAATAGAACACGAAAAAGGCTCGTTCAAATTAAAATTAAGAAGCCGACAAGAAGCACAAGAAGAATTAAAAGAAGGAGTGTAAAAACATGATTAATTTAACATTAAAAGAAATCGCTAAAATAACAGGCGGTAAAATTAAAGGGAAAGAAAATTTCAAAATAACAGAAATTTGCCCCATAACAGAATGCGGTAAACATGGTATCTGCTTTTTAGAAAAGCTAGAAAATTTGCCAACATTAGAAAAATTAACAGCAGGTTGTGTTATGATTCCAGAGGAAGC
>JABHZW010000024.1 GCA_018656005.1 Candidatus Pseudelusimicrobium marinum
ATATTATTTCTTGAAAATTCATAATATTATTCTACCATATCTGTTATATATTATTGCAATAGCTATAAAAAAGCCCCGCTCTTAGTGAGCGGGGCTTTGTAAGTTTTTTAAACTATTTACTTAAGGGTTTTTTGTATCAAGTTCATAATATTTAGAATTAGATTTTTTACTAGAATCTTCTAATGTATGCTTATGAACATATATTAAACCGTTTTTATATATGAAAACGGTAACTTTGGTAATAAGTTTATAGGGTCGTCCGGTATAGTTGTTAACTCTGTTTCTAGTTCTAAAATCAAACTCTATTCGACGAAGTTTATTGCTATCCTCCAAAACGGAGCATTTTGGATCATTCATTATTTCTTTTTTAAAACTATCTGATAAAAAATCTTTAGATAATAGTTTTTCTACAAACTCATGTTTTCCTTCAAGATTCTTGGAAGATGTAGGGGATAGGTGTATACTTGGAGCAACAACATATGTATTTCTTATTTTATTTTTAGATAGAATGTTATTCAAATAATCTGTATAGCTAAGCATGTTATCTACCATAGCTTTTTGTTTCTCTTTTGCGACTGACATTCTTGCCCTAAAAGTTTTCTTATAATCCGCTCGTATCTCTGATTTTACTTCATCTATCCTTACATCTCTAGATGTTTTTTCTTGGCTAATTTGGGGGATAGCTTTTTCTACTAAAACTCTTTTAGAGTTTTGTTCTGCTTTTGCATTTACAACTAACAATAAAGCTATTGCAAATACAAATATCATTATTTTTGTTACTAATTTGTTCATTCTTTTTCTCCTATGTTTTTAATATATTACCTATATTATACCACTCCACTATTTTTTGGCAATGGTACTTTAGTACTAGTTTTGGACTTTCTAATTAGGATTGGCTGGTAGCTTTTTGGGTGTTGTATTCATGTATGTTCTGAAGTGGTTTGTCTAAATAGCGTTCTAAGAAGCGATTTACTATATATCTGGTCTTATCTAAGGTTTCTTGCTCTTCACCTTCGAAACTTAGCTCTGAAAGGGGGGTGTTATGTATTTTATCCCAAAATGCCTTGCTTAACCCCAATACCGGCTTATCTAACCCAAAACCCGCTGTGTGCATAAATCGTAGCACAAATGCACAACTATACATATAAAAGTATCTGCTATCAATTTGCGAAACGGCTTCCACCTCTTTTAAACTTTCTACCAATAAATTGTATTTTAGAATGTTAGGTTGATGCTCCGGCGTTAGCCGTTTCGCAAATTGACAAAATTCCAGTGCCAAAGAAGTTTTCTTATAGTCCTTCCTAATACCTGCAAAAACTGATATGATTTTACCGCCAGTGCCTGAACCGATATCTGCATTTCTTCTATAATATATACGATAGCAAGCTTGTGTAAAAGGTTCGCAAAAGGCTTTGAGCTTACTATTTGGCTTATTTACACTGGGAAAACGCACGGCAATTCGTCCGTGTTCTTTGCTATAAAGCGAAATAAGACGGTCGTTTTCTTTAAAATCTGTCTTGCTTAAAACTACTGCATCATCAATAATAACCATAAATCTATTTTACATAATTTAAAAGTTTGATATAATATAGTTGTTATGTTACCTACATATAGACCAAATAAAAAGAAAAGAGCCAAGAAAACTGGCTTTAGAAAAAGAATGAGTACTGCTGGCGGTAAAGCTGTTCTAAAAAATAGAAGAGCAAAAGGTCGAGCAGAAATCGTTCCGAAAAAATAGTGAAAACATTCGGACTTCAAAAGAGTAACCGTTTACATATGAAAAAAAATTTTGATGACATATTTCAAAATGGAAATAAAACGGTATATGCGAACCTTATATTAAGGTGGAGTCCCAACCCGTCTGCTAAAAGTGAAAGTCGGGTTTCAATAATAGTATCAAAAAAACTAGGAAATGCGGTTGTTAGAAACCGTATTAAAAGACTGATAAAAGAGGTTTTTCGGCTAAATAAAAATAAATTAAAAATTGGGATAGATATGATTTTTATCCCCACAGAAAAATCGAAAATAGAAGATTATAAACAAACAGAAAACACCATATTAAAAATATGGGAAAAAGCCGAAATAACAAAATAAATAAAAAGAATAAATCTTTTTAATTAAAATTATTACAATGAAAGCTTTCTTTATAAAGGGAATGTTCAAAACATTAAAATTAATGCGTCCACTAATTGGTCCTGCTAATGTTTGTCGTTTTCAGCCAACATGCTTGAGTTATAGCGAGCAAGCTTTCATGAAACACGGTATATTTAAAGGGTTAATTTTAAGTATCAAAAGAGTAGCTAAATGCCACCCTTTCCACCCCGGCGGAGTGGATACTGTTAAATAATATAATTACAAAATTTAAACCGAAAAACCTCTATTACAGTCTTACCTTTTTCCTTTAAAAGGGTGATATTTGTGAAGAGGTATTTTTATGGAAAAAAATTTTACGCTAGCAATAGCTTTAATGGTTCTTATATATATAGGTTGGTTTAAATTTATAGCCGAACCTAAAAAAGAAGCATTGGAAAATCAAAAAGCTCAGGTAGAAGAAACTTTAGTAAAAGAGCAAAAAGCTACAACTCAAGTAACTACCGTAGCACAAACCAAAGAAGTTAATTTAGTAGAAAAAGTAACTGGCAAAATTGAAGAAGAAGCATTGTACGAACTAGATACAAAAACAGCAAAAATAACATTTTCTTCTAAAGGTGCATCAATAAAAACTTTCGAGTTTAAAGATATTTTAGGTTCTGTAAATTTAACTCCTAATTTTACAGAAGGTTTTTTTGCAAGTATGCCAGAAATTAATTTTAAAGAGATAGATAGAGACGAAAATTCCATTACTTTCAAAGGTAATATCACCAGAAATGTTGATGTATTAAAAATATACAAATTCAATAATAATGGAAATTTAAATACTTTAGATGTCTTAATAAAAAATAATTTAGCAGAAGATATTTCATTAAAAGAATGGTATATCGCTTTCGGTCCAGGACTTGGAACCGTAGCAAGTGAACAGAAAGAAAATGCTAAATATCAAAAAGCAGTTTACACTGTTGAAATACCTGGAAAGAAAAACCCAGCACTTAAAAATTTAAGAAAAGAAAAAACAGATGTATTTGTAATATCCAGTGAGAAATGGCTTTGGGCTGGTATGTCAAATAGATATTTCTTATCTGCATTAATTCCTCAAAATTGGGAATCTGATGCACTTGGCTACGAAACAGTGATTGCGGGTCAAAGCAAAGGTTTTTTTGGTAAGAAAGATATTAAAGCTCCTGTAATGAGAATTATGATTCCTAAACAAATAATCAAAGCAGGCGAACGAAAAGTATTTAATAGTAAATTCTACTTCGGACCAAAAGATTACGACAAACTATTAGCATTACCTTACAGATTAGATAAATCCGTTGAATTTGGATTTTTCGGTCAATTTGGTAAATGGGCTAAAGCTAGCTTAAATTGGCTTTACGGGATTACAGGAAACTATGGTTATTCGATTATAATAATAGCATTCCTACTTCAACTTTTAATGTTACCTTTAACATTGAAATC
>JABHZW010000015.1 GCA_018656005.1 Candidatus Pseudelusimicrobium marinum
CCAAAAAATATGATTGATATTTCCATAATCATATAATATCATATTGTATTATGACAGAAACAAAAAACACAGTATTAATAGCTGAAGATAATATCGCACTTCTAAACCTAATGGCAGAAGCTATGACGGCAGAAGGGTTTGAGGTTATTAAAGCTAAAGATGGGGAAGAGGCTCTTCAGAAGATATATCAAACCTTCCCAGATATCGTTATTTTGGACTATTTTATGCCCAAAAAGAACGCTATAGAAATTGTTAAAGAGATTAAATCTCAAGCTTTATATTCCAATATTCCATTGATGATACTAACCGCAAACCAAGATAGACAATTAAAATTAAAATCGCTCAACTTAAGTATTGAAGACTTTTTGGTCAAACCAGCAGATATGGAAGAAATTATTATTCGTGCTAAAACAATCATCAAGAAAAATAAATCAATTTTAGATACTAACCCCCTAACAAAACTTCCGGGCAATCCAAGTTTGCAGGAAAAAATTGAAAAATGTATTTTATCTGGCAAACTATTTGCTGTTCTATATTGCGATATAAATAATTTCAAACCTTATAACGATATATATGGTTTTGAAGCTGGTGATAATGTCATAAGAAATACAGCTAATATTTTGGTGGAAATTTCTACACAACAAGATAGAAATAGTTTTGTAGCACATATCGGCGGGGACGATTTTATGATAGTTACTGATTATGATAAAGCAGTAGAAATTTCCGAAAGGATAGTAAAAACTTTTGATACCACAGCACTTGCTTTTTATAATGAAAAAGATAGGAATCAAGGATCTATAATAGCCAAAAACCGAAAAGGCGATACCGAAACATTTGCACTTGCAAGTTTATCTATTGGTGTTGTACATAATAAATATAAGAAGCTAAAATCTTTCGCAGAAGTTTCACAAATAGGTAGCGAACTAAAATGTCATGCCAAAAAATTTGGCAAAAGTACTTATATAATTGATAGACGAAAAGACTAAACAAAAGCCCCTTTTAAAAAATGTATAATTTAAATATGAAAAACAAAAAAGCTTTTACATTAATAGAACTTTTGGCGGTAGTACTTATAATTGCAATACTCGCTGCAATAGCTTTACCTAAATATATGGCAACAAGAGATAAGGCTCTCTTAATTGGTTTAATGACAATTGGTAAAAATGTTAATGATGCTTTAGATAGACAAAGCCTTATCACTGAAGAAACAACTGATAGTGCACTACAGGTAATAGATTTAACTTTTAAAGATTATCAAGGTAGCGATTGTTCTTCTGGATCCTGTATAATAAAAGTTTCTGGGAAAAACTACCTTTTAACTCCTTATCTTAACTACAACTCAACCCATAAAGGTAATTATGTATACTTGTTCTCTAAAACAAACCCTTCGTTTGCATTGCTTACTGTTTATGGGGATCATTCAAGTTATGTGAGTAATGGAAAATACCGCCTTTCATGCGTATCTTCTGGTTGGCAGACTACACAGGCAACCGTAACAATAGATGTTGATAGATGTAGAAAATTGGCAGCTATTATGGGATCTACAAGTGGAGCTAGTTGCACTAGTTGTTATTGGGATTAAAATTTTAATTAAAAGTATTCATTGCAGTATCTGTGCCATTTTTTAAAATTTCGACTACTGCCTCTTTGGTATCAACCAACATTTCATTAACTATTGTTTGCTGATCTTTAGAGAATTTGGAAAGTACAAAATCTGAAGTATCCATATCTTTATGTGGCTTTGGTCCTACACCTATTTTTATTCTTAAAAAATCTTGCGTTCCCAAAACTCTGATAATATCCTTAACACCATTGTGTCCACCAGCACTGCCGGTTTTTCTTATTCTAACTGTTCCTAAATCTAGGGAAATATCGTCATAAATAATAATTATTTCGGAAGTTTTTATTTTGAAAAATCGGGCGAATTCTCCTAGAACTTCGCCCGATTTATTCATATATGTTAAAGGTTTTAACAAGAAAACAGTATTGTCCAAAAATTCTGTTTTAATATATTGAGATTTATCATCTTTCCATGTTTTCCAGTTTGCTGAACCTAACTCACTAGCAACAAAACTATCTAAGGCTCTAAAGCCTATATTGTGCCTAGTGTTTTCGTATTTAGCACCCGGGTTTCCAAGCCCAACTATAAGAATGTTTTTTTGAAACATAGCCCTCACCTCGCTAACCATTCTGGTTAGTCGTCCTCTCCCAGAGGCTGGGTCCCCGACCCAAAAGGAGAGGAAATAGTGCATAACGCGAAGCGAAAAAAGGGAGGGGAAGCTTCCCCTATTTTTTACCTTCGGTTTTTTTATCTTCAGCTTTCTTTTCGCTACCGCCGTCTTTAGCGCCTTCTTTTCCTTCTTCTTCTTTCTTACCTTTTTCTACGGAAATTTCTGGCTCTGCTCCATCTTCAGTTGCTTCTGCATCTTCGGCTGGTTTTTCTTCTTCTTCAGCTGCTTGTCTTGGTATTATTAAGTGAACGATAATTTTATCTGCATCGTCTAATATTTCTACATCTTTACCAAGGTCTAATTTACCAATTGTATATGATTCATCTATTGTAATTTTTGTCATATCAACAACAATCTCATGTGGAATGTTGGTTGGTATACATTTTACATTTACAACTCTGGAAATATGATCTACAATTGCACCATGTGTTTTAATATCTGGACTTTCGCCTTCTAATACTACTGGTACTTCAACTTCAATTGTTTCTTTCATAGAAACTCTTATGAAATCCACATGTATAATTTTATCCGTTACCACATCATACTGTATATCCTTTATAATTACTTTTTCTGCACCTTTTGGTAGGGCAAGCTCTATAATAGAGTTACTACCCATTTTCAATGCTTCAGTAAAAGCTTTTTCGTCAATTGTGATAGAAATAGATTCTTTACCTGTGCCATACAATACGGCTGGTATTTTTCTTTCATCTCTTATTTTGCTAAGTGCGCCTTTTACGCCTATATTTTCTCTTAGCTCTGCGGTCATTTTAATATTATCCATTTTACTTTCCTTCTCCTATAAATTTAAATCTTACATAAACATTTCTGATATAGAGTCTCCTCTATGATTTCTTATTATCGCCTCTGCTAGTATTTTAGCAACGGACAAAGTTTTTACCTTTTTACCAAGCTTTCTATCTACTGGCAAGGTATCTGTTATTACAAGTTCCTCTAGTTCGGAATTGTTAATATTTTCTACACCTTTACCAGATAATACACCGTGAGAACAAACTGCATATATCTTTTTAGCACCTGCTTTTTTAAGATTTTCAGATACTATTTTAATTGTTCCTGCTGTATCTACAATATCGTCTACAATGATACAATTTTTGTCTTTCACATCACCGATAATATGTAATACTTGTGCTTGATTTGGTTTTGGTCTTCTTTTATCTATGATTGCAAGTGATGCATCTAATCTTGCGGCAAATTTTCTTGCTCTTTCCACACCACCAACATCTGGCGATACCACTGCGATATCTTTAAGGTTTAGCTTTTTTAAATAATCTAACAAAACAGGTCTTGCTTGCAAGTGGTCTGCAGGGATATCAAAAAAACCTTGTATTTGCCCCGCATGTAAATCTATAGCCATAACTCTATCTGCACCTGCTTTTGCTATTAAGTTTGCAACTAGCTTTGCTGTTATTGGTACACGAGGTTGAGTTTTTCTATCTGCTCTTGCATAACCAAAATATGGGATAACCGCTGTTATTCTGCTAGCTGATGCTCTTTTTAAAGCATCCATCATAATTAAAAGTTCCATTATGTTTTGGTTTGTAGGTTCGCATGTTGGTTGAATTATATAGCAGTCATTACCTCTTACGCTTTCTAAAATTTTTACATTTGTTTCGCCGTCGGAAAATTGCTCTACTTTGCTTGCACTTGTTTCCATATTAAGTGCTTTACAAATATCTTCTGTTAATTTAGCATTTGCATTACCAGAAAATATTTTAAGTTCCCAAAGTCTATTCATTCTTCTGTTTTTACAATTATTTTGAGTCATTTTTTTTCCTCGTTTAAGGTTTTTTTTCTATTTGTCTTGTTCTTGCTATTGCAAGAGAGTTTTTAGAAACATCTTCAGTTATCGTCGAACCTGCACCTATTTTAGCACCACTATTTACTTTTACAGGCGCTATTAAATTTACATTTGATCCTACAAAAACATTATCACCAATAATGGTTTTGTATTTATTTTTTCCGTCATAGTTTGCGGTTATTGCACCTGCACCTACATTTACTTTTTTACCTAAAACACTATCGCCCACATAGCTTAAATGTGGAACTTTTGAACCTTCGCCTATAATTGATTTTTTTATTTCTGAAAAATTACCAATTTTGGCATTGTTCCTAATATCGCTCTGCGGTCTTAAATGAGCGTAAGGACCAAGCTCTACTTTATTTGCAACTTTACTATCAACAATATAACAACCCATTTTTACTATGCAGTTTTTGCCTATTTTGCTGTTTGTTATATAAACATTTGGCTGAATAATTGTATCTTTACCAATTTTTGTATTTGCGTCTATATAAGTGCTATCAGGATCTACAATTGTAACACCTGATGCCATTAATTTATCTAATATTTTATGTCTTAAAATTTTCTCAGCTTCTGCTAATTGTTTTTTCGAATTTATTCCCATAGCTTGTTTAAAAGTGCTAGATGCACCCTCCCCTTGTTTAAGCTTGCTAGCAATAACATGTTTTGCTAGTGTTTTTTTATTAAGCAATTCTATAGCATCTGTTAAATAATATTCTTGTTTTTTGCCTTTCTTTTTTATTTTACCAAGCACAGATAATAAGCTTGGTATATCAAAAATATACACACCAGAATTTACTTCGTTTATTTTTTTTATCTCGTCTGTTGCGTGATTTTCTTCCACGATTTCTAAAACATTCCCCTTTTTATCTTTTACAATTCTGCCGTACCCGTGTGGGTTCTTATTATCAAATGTAAGAATAGAACAAGCGGGCTGATGTTTACAAAAATCTTTTTTAAAGTTTAATAATGTGTTAGATTCAAGTAGTGGAGTATCCCCGCAAAGAATAAGAACTTTTTTGTGTTTCTTTAAAAAGCTACTAGCACACTTTACTGCAGATGCTGTGCCATCTGCTTTATATTGAACTATAAACTCTATATTGTTTTTCAAAGACCAATTCTTAATATTCGCTCTTACTTGTTTCTCTAGCAAACCATTCTTTTCGCTTACCACTATTCCCACTTTACTAGGAGATAGTTTTTCAGCCGTTTGTAGTATATGAGCGATGATGGGTTGCCCTGCTAATGGCTGAAGCGACTTGGGTAACATGGACTTCATTCTAGTCCCTTTCCCAGCCGCTACTATTAGTACGGAAAATTTGCTGTTTTTTGCACCCATCTTATATATAAATTATACTAAATATGGGATTATTATTAAATAGTCGGTAAGTTAGACTTTGATATTTTGATGGTTATTAGCTGATTTTTAAGTATTTTACTGGTTGATGCGCCAGAAATTTGCAAATTTTCTACCCGCTGGAAATTCCCACATACCCCAATACCAGATTTTTCTATTAAAACCTGTTGAGTAGTACCAACTAGATTATTTGCAAATTTCTGGCGAAGCTGTTTATCTAATTCTCTTAATTTTTTTGCTCTTTTTGTAATTATGCTGGCTGGTAATTGTTTCAAATTGTATGCTTTTGTACCATTTCTGGCTGAAAAACTAAAAACATGCAAGCCAGAAAGTTTTAATTTTTTGATAAAGTTTAATGAGCTTTTGAAATCCTCATCTGTTTCTGTTGGATACCCGCAAATAACATCTGCATAAATACCAATATTTTTACCAAAAATTTTGCGAATTTTATTTACTTTGTTTTCATAATCTTTAGCATCATATTTTCGGTTCATTTCTTTTAAAACTTTTGTTGAGCCAGATTGCAAGGGAAGATGAAAATAATCGCAAAATTTTTGATCAGCGGCTTTGGCAGATTCAATTAATTTATCTGTTATCGAGTAAGTTTCTATCGAGGACAATCTTATTCTAAACTGCTTTTCCATTTTAAAAATTTCTAAAAGTAAATCTGCCAAATCCACACCGCTATTTGGACATTTATAATTGCCAATATTTATACCAGTTAGCACAATTTCTGCAAAATGATTTTTCAAAATTTCTTTAATTTCTTGCACCGCTTTTTTTAGCGGTTTGGATGTTTTTTTAGGCCGCGCAAAAGGCACTATACAATAGCTACAAAAACTATCACAACCATCTTGAATTTTCACAAATGCGCGACTATGTCCTTTATGAGTTTTTACAGCCCAATCTGGTTTTTTTTGGAAATATTTTTGCGAAATTTCCACTTTACTTAAAACTTTTATATTTGGGAATTCTTCTAAAATATTTTTCTTATTAACATTAGCAAAACAGCCAGTTAAAATTACTTTTGCTTTTTTGTTTTGTGTTAAAATTTGACGAACCTGTTTTTTAGCATCTCGTTCTGCCTTATGAGTGACGCAACATGTGTTTAAAATACACAAATTGGCATCTTTAAAATTATTTGTTATGGATATATTATGGATAGCTTCAAAATTTTCTAAAAAATACTGACTTTCTGTCTGATTTACACGACACCCGAATGTTTTTATAAAAACTTTACTCATTGTGGGAAACCCACTCCTTTCTTTTAGTTTTGCTACTGTTTTTTATAAGAATTTATTATTTTAAAATTTCCATTCCGTGATTATTAATAACAGGTTTATCAATTTTAATATTTTTATTAATTTTGACCGCTGTGCCATATGCAATGGCTTCAAAACAACCTAATTTATTTTGCCCGCCACCTATAGAAATTTTTACTGTTTCAACTCGTAAATTTACAATTGCATTGGCATTTTGTGAAATTGCCTTTTCTTTAGCTCTTATAATTGCTTCTCTTCTGGCTCTTTCCATTAAGGTTTCATATGCACGAACTCTACCGCCAAAAAGATTTCTTATGGCAAATAAAAATGCCTTAAAATAGTCGTGTCCGATAACAACATTGCCTGATACTAAGCCCACAAATTCTGCATCTTTACCAACATCCTCTTTGTTTACAACTAGGAAGCTGGAATATAAAAATTCTTTTTGTTTTAGCTCTTTAAAATGTTTTCTTTCTATAGCTCCGCCAACAAAACAAGCGATAATTAAAAGAGCTAGTATTATTAATAAATCCATATTATTGTACTTTTACTGCTGTACCGTAAATTAATATTTCTGATGCTCCTGCGGCGATTGTTGATGTTGTGAATCTAACATTAACAACAGCATTTGCTCCCATTTTTTGTGCTTCGTTTTTTAATCTTTTCATTGCCTGTTGGCGAGATTTTTCTAATAAATCTGTATAACTTCTTAACTCTCCGCCAAACATGTTTTTTATGCCAGCACCGATATCTGCAAACATATGTTTTGTGCGAACTGTGCTACCATAAACCATACCGTAATGTTCTACGATTTGTTTTCCCGGAACAGTTTCTATATTAGTAAGTATCATTGCTCCTCCCAAAATTTTATAGCCCAAAGAAACCTTTCTTTTTAGATTTTTCATCGCCACCAACACCCATAGTTTTTGCAAGTTCTTCCATTAATTTTTGTTGTTCTTTATTAACTTTTTTAGGTACCGGTATTGAAACTTGTACATATAAATCGCCACGATATTTTGAACCCAAATGTGGCATACCTTTATCTTTTATAGAATAAATTTGGTTATGCTGTGTGCCTTTTTTAACCTCAAACTTGACAGTCTTTCCATCAATGGTAGGCACCTCTATAACATCGCCCAAAACAGCTTGTGGAAATTTAATTTCGGATTGGTAAACCAAATTGTCGCCATCTCGCTCAAAATATTTGTGTTTGGACACATAAATTTCTACATATAGATCGCCAAAGCTTCCGCCTTTTGGACCGGCATCGCCACCTTTTGGCACTCTTAATTGCACGCCACTTCTTACACCTGCTGGTATTTTAATTTTAACTTGGTTTGTGCTTTTTACTCGTCCGTTTCCGCTACAAGATTTACATGGTTTATCGACGGTTGAGCCTTCGCCTGAACATTGTGGACAGGCTTGTCTCATACTAAAAAAACCTTGCGAATATTGTATAGTTCCGCTACCTTTACAGGTGCCACAAGTTTTTCTTTTCGAACCTTTGGCTGCACCAGAACCGCTACAAGTTCCGCAAGCGTCTATGCGATCGTATTTGATTGTTTTTTCTACACCAGAAAATGCTTCTTCAAGCGAAACATTTACACGATATTTTAAGCCAGCGCCTTCGTTTCTTTGTCTGGCAGATTGTTGTCTTCCGCCACCAAAAATATCGCCAAAAACTCCGCCGAAAATGTCGCCAAGATCTTCAAACCCTGCGCCCGAAAAACCCTGCGCTCCGCCAAAACCTTGACCGCCTCCGCCGAAACCACCTCTGCCTTGTGCGGCGTCGTGTCCGAACTGATCGTACATTTGGCGTTTATTTTTATCTGACAAAGTTTCATAAGCTTCGTTAGCTTCTTTAAATTTTTCCTCGGCATCGTTATTACCGGGATTTCTATCTGGATGATGTTTCATCGCCTGTTTACGATAAGCAGATTTAATTTCCGCATCGCTCGCATTTCGTGAAACGCCAAGTGTTTTATAATAATCTTCTTTTGCCATTTTCCTTCCACTTTTGAGTGCTTTTTTGTTTTTTTGCTCCTAAAGTAGGGAACTCGCATTCGCTCGCCTTTCCAGTCTACTAGTCGTCGCAAAGAAAACAAAAAATCATCTCAAAATTCTCGTAAAATTTTTATTTTTTATTTTTTCCTATTGGTCCTCTAGGAAAAACAATTTGTCTACCAGTTTGTTGTTGTATTTGTTGTTGTCCATCTAAATAAATAATTTGACATCCCGGAGGAATAGATGGGTCTAAAACATCAGAAATAATTCCCTTGCTTTTTGCAAAATGAGGCTCTTTTGATTCTCCCACATTAAACATTTCTTGTACCTCTTTTGCATCAAGGTCTGTTTCTTCTGCATATATTTTTGAAATCCTGTTTTGGTCTTTTTCTAGACCATCTTTTATTTCTTTTAACTCGCTTAAACTTCTAGATGTTGGACCACCTGAAAAACTTTTTACTCCGTGAAAAATAAATCTAGATCCTTTTGCAGCTATTCTTTTTTCTCCAGATAAAAAAACAACAGTAGCAATAGAATCAATATGTCCTATATTATGCATTGTAATCTTAAGAGGTAATGCTTTTAAAAAGTAATACAGAGTTATCCCTGCTGACACGCTTCCCCCATTAGAAGAAAACATGAAACATATCTCTTTCAAACCTTTAACCTGGCTAACGATATTTGTTAAAACTCTCATAACATGCTGTACGCTTTGATCTGTAATATTATCAAAATAATTTATATAAATTATTTCATTTGTGCTTTGTTTCTCTTCTTTTATATTCATTTTTATTTCTCCTCATAAAACTTTTAGGTTTGTGGGATTTTCGAGGCTTGGATATGCGAAGAATATTCTTTTATATTCGAGCTATCCATAACAAAGAAAATCACCAAAGATGAAAGTTTTACTATTGTTTCTTTCTTGGTCGCTGTTTACCAAATGGTGCATTAGGTCCGCCCCTAACACCACCAGTATTGCCACCTTTTGTTGGTGCAAATGGATTACCGCCTTTTTGCTTACCCATAAATAAATCCCTCTTTTTATTCTCCCTTTTAAAAAAGGGAGAAAAATTATATTTTTTTAACAGAACCAAGCCTTTCATATTTGAGATGATTTTTTGTTTTCTTTGCAACGACTAGTCCGTTCAGCGAATACTGCGAAGCAGTAGCGGGACTTTAGGAGCAAAAAAACAAAAAAGGGCTCAAATATGAAAGGTTATCTAAATTACTTTTTATCAGCCTCGCTACTCTCGTCTTTCTCTTCAACAACTTCTGCATCAACTACATCATCTTTTTTGTCGCCACTTGCTGGTTGCTCCGCACCTGGTTTTGC
>JABHZW010000013.1 GCA_018656005.1 Candidatus Pseudelusimicrobium marinum
CTAAAAATGAGGGAGAGGAAATAGATTTTATTTTTCTAAACTTGGTATTTTAACATTCATCTTTTTAGCGAATTCTATCGCTTCTTCATATCCTGCATCTGCATGTCGGAATACACCCATCATCGGATCATTCGTCAAAACTGCTTTGAGTTGTGGAATTTTACTATCCTCACCTGTCGCAACAATTACCTGACCTGTATGTGTGGAATATCCAATACCAACTCCACCACCATTGTGGATTGATACCCAATCAGCTCCGCCAGCTGTGGAAGTTAAAGCATTTAACAAAGGCCAGTCAGCAATTGCATCACTGCCGTCTTTCATCGCCTCGGTTTCGCGGTTCGGTGACGCCACCGAACCGCAATCTAAATGATCGCGACCGATAACTATTGGACCTTTCAACTCGCCCGATTTCACAAGCTCGTTCATTTTTACTGCAAATCTATCTCTATCGCCAAGCCCTAGCCATGCAACCCGATTTGGCAATCCAATTTGTGGTACTTGATCTTTGGCGACTTTTATCCATCGTGTTAAAATTTCGTCATTTGGGAACATTTCTAAAACTAATTCGTCCAACCTTTCAATGTCGGACATTTCGCCAGATAATGCAGCCCATCTGTAAGGTCCACGACCTTCGCAGAAAAGTGGACGAATATATGCCGGCACAAAACCCGGATATAAAAAGTCGCCTTTTTCGTCACGAACTTTTAAGCCACCAAGTTCTGCTTGACCTCGCAAATTATTACCATAATCAAAAGCTATTGAACCTTTTGTTTGCATATCAATAATCGCTTGAGTATGTAATTTAATCGCTTCTAAACTTTGTTTTTTATATTCTTTGGAATCTGTTTTTTTAAGTTCTTGCATTTCCTTAAAATCGCCGAGGGGGATATAGTCCAATAAATCGTGTGCCGATGTTTGATCGGTCACTATATCTGGTATCAAATTTTCTTTGACCATTCTTGGTAAAACATCGGCACAATTGCCAACTAAACCAATCGAAAGTGGTTTCTTTTCTGCGACAGCTTTTTTCATTAAACTTATTGCTTCGTCAAAACTTTCGGTCATCGTGTCGATAAATTTTTCGTTTAATTTTCTTTTGGTTCTATCAAAATCGGCTTCAATATTTATTATCACACCACCGTTCATTGTGACACTTAATGGCTGAGCACCGCTCATACCACCAAGTCCACCGCTAACACTCCAAGTGCCTGCGAGCGAGCCGTTAAAATGTTTATCGGCAATCGCTGCGAATGTTTGATATGTGCCTTGCAAAATCCCTTGTGTGCCGATATATATCCAGCTACCTGCTGTCATTTGCCCGTACATCGTTAAGCCCATTAAATCGTATTTTTCAAAATTGTCTGCAGTACTCCAGGCGGGAACAATATTGCTGTTTGCAATTAAAACTCGTGGACTATATTTGTGAGTTTTTACAACTCCGACAGGTTTGCCTGATTGTATCAAAAGTGTTTCATCTGCCTCTAATTCTATTAGGGCTTTTACTATATTATGATATTCTTTCCAGTTTCTACAAGCTCTGCCTGCTCCACCGTATACTATAAGTTGTTCAGGGATAAGTGCGACCTCTGGGTCTAAATTGTTTTCCATCATTCTTAGGGCAGCTTCTGCTTCCCAAGTTTTACATCGCAACTTGTTGCCTCGCATAGCTTTTATTGGTTGTTCGGGTTTTAGTTCCATAAACATTGGTCGTTCTGACATAGTGTTGCTCCTGAAAGTTTGATTATTATTAAATTATAACAAAAATGCGGGCATCTTAAAACGATGCCCGCAAAAAAACAGTGCATATTAAATATTAGTGAGCTAAAAAGATTTCTGAACCAGGACCAATTGGCAACCCAAACCATATCCAAATAGCAAACATAATGCTCCAACCTACTAAGAATACTATGCTATAAGGAATCATCGTAGCTATAAGCGTACCTATACCTGCCTTTTCGTCATATTTTGCAAAGAATGCTACTATCAAGGCGAAATAGCTCATCATAGGGGATATTAAGTTGGTTGCGCTATCGCCAATTCTGTATGCAAGCTGAGTGATTTCTGGGGTATATCCAACTAACATAAGCATTGGTATAAATACGGGTGCTAAAATTACCCATTTCGCACTCGCGCTACCCATAAACATATTTATGATAGCAGAAAATAAAACAAATGCTATTAATAAAGGAATGGTTGGTAAATTTAATGCAGATAAAAAGGTTGCACCATTAACTGCAATAATTAAACCAATATTACTCCACTTAAAAAATGCGACAAATTGTGCTGCGAAAAATACAAGCACGATATATCCAGATAATGTGGATATACCTTTACTCATACCTTTAATAACATCCTTATCATTTTTAATAGTGCCTGCGCCAAGTCCGTAAGCAATACCTATAGAAATTGCAATAATAAAAATAAATGGCACAACACCTTTAAATAGAGGGGAGTGTAAAACATCTCCACCTGCTCCTCTTAAAAAACCATCTACGGGGAGTATGCCCCATAAAATAAGTGCTACAAAAACTAAAAATGTCCATAAAGACCACCACAAACCTTTTTTCTCTTCTTTTGTTATAGGTGTTAATTCTTCTTTATGTTCGCCTTCGTATTTTTTGAAACGAGGTGCGACAATTTTTTCTGTCACCCAAGTACCAAGTGCTGTTATTACAAAAGCTGATGCAAATAAAAAGAACCAATTACATGCTGGGCTAACTAAGTAAGAAGGGTCTACAATTTTTGCTGCCTCTTCTGAAATACCTGCAAGTAAAGGGTCTGCTGTACCAAGCACTAAGTTGGCACTATAACCGCCACTAACACCAGCAAAAGCTGCTGCCATACCAACAAGCGGATGTCTTTTGATACTTAAAAATATAATTGCACCAAGTGGGATAACCAAAACATAACCAACACTTGTCGCTATGTTAGACATTACACCACAGAAAACTATTGAAGCTGTTATTAAAAGTTTAGGGGCAGATGTAATTAAAAGTTTTAAAATTGCACTTATAAAGCCAGAATATTCTGCAATGGTAATACCTAATAATGCGACGATAACCACACCTAAAGGAGCAAAACCAGTAAAGTTTTTTACCATACCTAATATTATTCTATGTAAGCCATCTACACTTAATAAATTTACAGGGTGAATAATTTCGCCTGTTGAAGGATGCGTAACAGATAAACCTAATTGAGCTGTTATAAAAGAAGCTATTACAATTATTACAGCAAAGCCAAAAAATAGCGTTACTGGGTGTGGAAGTTTATTTCCTGTATATTCTAAAAAGTCTAGTAATTTATTTAGCCAAGTCTTTTTTTCTACCTGAATATTTTCCATATTTTTTTCCTTTTGTTTATTTTTATATTTTCAAATTATAACATTTCTAGTACTAAAGCACTAATTAAAACTAGTACTTTTGGGTCTTGTGCGGAAAGGGAGCAGGTGCTAAAATATACCTGTATCGTAAGATATTGTTTTGAAAAGAGGAGAACCCCAATGAAAAGAATAATAAATATAGTACTAGCTGTTATGTTAGTCATAATGTTTTCAGATATTGCAAAAGCTCAAGTTGTTCCTGCTTTTGAATTGCTCGTACATTTACAAACACATATGGTAAATAAAAAAATGGAATTTAAAGAGAGAGAAGATAATCTCAATAATATAGAATTAGAAATACCAAAAATATTAGGAGAACATAATCCAGAACTGAAAGATTTTACTACTATTATTCCAAAAAAATGGGATACAGAAGCATGGGAGTTTGAATTTACTGCGAGAGAAACAATATTTAATATTGTACATACCATATTTAGTGATACTATCTATGACAAACCGGTTAAAGATTTGCTAGATAATAAGACAATTGTTCTTTATTCAGATAAATATGATGAACTAGAAGAACAATTTAAAAAGGAAGGCAAAATAGAGTATATTAATGTGAGTCGTACGATTAGTGCAAACGAAGATAAAGTAACTATAAATATCAAATGTCCTAATTCTTATTATTCAGTGTATATCTCTAAAAAGGATAAGATGATAGTTTTTGGTAGAATGCTTTTTTATTATCCACATTAATTTAATAGGTTTTTTTATTTCTTGATTATCCAAAAACTGCTTTCGTCTGCCCGTGAATGACATTTGATATTTAAATCTTTTAACATTGTATCTTTTATATGATAAACAGGCATTATTGCTTCGTACTGCCCGCCTTGCAAAAGTGTCGCTAAATAATATTGTTCGTCAAAATTCCACCAATTCCAGTTCGTGTCATCAGGATAATTCTCTGGTAAAAAAATATCGTGAAATTGAATTATTACCCCAGATTTTAGATTTGGTAATATGTGCATAAAAATAATTTCCAAATCCGTACCTTTTCTAAATAAATGACTGGCATCTATAAATAATATATCGTTCTTCTTTAATTTATCGAAAATTTGGATTGGCACTTCGTCCAAAGTAGCTTCATAAAATATATCACAAGTTTCGTCTACTTTTTTAATTTTGCGGGGATTTATTGATGTAAAATGACAATCCAAATTTTCGTCTTTGATAGCTTGTGATAAAAAGTAGGTGCTATGTCCACCGCCGATTTCTATTACCCGTTTTGGTTTATAGTGCCTTACAAAAGAATATGCAAAAAAAGCGTCCAGCCCAGAAAACCAATCTTGGTTTAAGCGAGGTTTTAGTGGTTCGCTTTTACTACCTTTTTCGAACTTAGAAAATTGCGATAAATATTTTTCGCAATTTTCCACCAAACTTTTATATTCGCTTTTTTTGCTATCTAAAATCTTCACAAGCCAGCCAAGCGGATAAATATAATCTGGTGTTTTGACTTTATCAGCATAATAATACGGGGTATAAATGCCTCGTTTTTTGGTCGGAAAACCAATTTGTGCGAGTATGCTAGAAGTTGCATTTAAAAATCTTCTTAAATTTTTTGTAAAAGTTTTCATACTTAAATTATAGTAAAATAGAATGATATGAAAGAAAATAATTTTGTGTCAGAATTTAAAAACCCCGGGGGGATAAAAGAGGTTTGGCTAATTGCTTATCCTCTGATAATCAATACATCTTCCTACACCATTATGCAGTTTGTAGATAGATCTATGCTTGCATGGTTTCATCCAGATGCTCTTGCAGCTATCATACCTGCAGGGATACTTTCCTTTACAATTATTGCTTTGTTTATGGGAATTGCAATGTATTCAAATGTTTTTGTGGCTCAATATTTTGGGAAGAAAAAATTTGCATCAATGTCTGTTTCTTTGTGGCAGGGTGTTTTTGTTGGGTTTTTATCCACCTTGATAATTTTAGCTTTTACACCAATTGGTATGTGGATACTCGGTAGTACCAATCATGCAGAAATTGTAAAAATAATGGAAAAGCAATATTTCCTAATCTTAAATTTATTTGGTGGATTAATTGTTATCAACCATGCACTTGCTAGCTTTTTTACGGGACAGGGTAAAACTAAAATCACTATGTGGGCGAATGTTATTGGTAATATGGTGAATATTTTATTTGCCTATCTTATGATTTTTGGTAAAGCTGGTTTTCCTGTGATGGGTATCAAGGGTGCAGCTTGGAGTACCATTTTTGGGAATGTCGTCATACTTATAATTTATCTTGTAATAATATTTTCAGAAAAAAATAGAAAAATATTCAAAACTAGCAGATTATTCGGTTTTTATTATCCAGCTTTCAAACGGCTTGTAAAATTTGGTGTACCAAGCGGAGTGAGTTTTTGTTTAGACATTCTGGCATTTTCGGTTTTTGTGTTTTTAATAGGAAATATCGACAAAATTTCTTTGGCGGCAAGTAATATATTAATAGCCATAGAAATGTTAGTATTTATGCCAGTTTTGGGATTGGCTATAGCGGGTGAAACACTGGTCGGTCAGTATATGGGTAGGAAAATGCCAGATATCTCTGCTAAGGCGGCTATAAGTACATTTAAAATAGCTATAGGGTATGCTTTATCGATAGGTGTTCTGTTTTGGCTATTCCCTAACTGGTTTGTGGACTTTTTTGCAATTGGTATGAAAAATCGGTCTGCGGATATGCAGATGATATTATCAACTGCATATCCGCTAATGAAAATTATCGCACTATTTATAGTGTTTGACGTATTTTTTATAGTATTTGGTCATGCCATTCGCGGGGCGGGGGATACAAGATACCATATGAAGTGGATGATTCTCTGTTCGTGGTTATTTTTCGTACCGTGTGCATATTTAATAAGTAAATATGCTCCATCGGTTCAAAATATGTGGATATGTGGTTGTATATATGTCTTTTTGCTTGGCTTAGTGATGACAATTCGTTTTTATTCCAACAAATGGCGAAAGTTTGATATTACGGCATAATCCTCTCTAACCAACTTGTACTAATAGGGTAGATATGTTAAAATATGGGGAAGACCAAAAAATGGGAGTTTTTTAAAATGGTAGATAGAGAATTTGATGTAGCTAATGAAGAATCCAATTATGTAGGCGAGGGAATGCAACATAAATATGAACCTACACTTGTGGTAATATCTTCTGAAGAATGTCTAAAAATTTGTGAATGGTGTTTTAGAGGGCGTCTATTTCAAGATAAAAGACTTGAAAAAGATAAAATTGCAGATCCTAAAGAAGTTGTCAAATATGCTAAAAATCATCCAGAACTTAGAAGCATACTTTTTACCGGTGGCGATAGCTTTTTGGCAGATAAAGAAAGCTTAAGATATATGATTTCTGAAATTAATAAAATGGATCATATCATTTCCATTCGTTTTGGTACAAGAGCGATGGTTCATCAGCCAGAATTATATTACGAAATGAAAGAGCTTATAGAATTATCCACCAAAGTGGTATATTTTATACTTCATATAATCAAGCCCGAAGAAGTTTCAAAAGAATTGTGCGAGATAACTTCTAAAGGTAAATATTTCTTTTTAGCACAAAGTCCATTACTCAAAACTTTAAATGCGGACTCTAAAATTTTGATGGAAATGTATCAAAAAATGTCCCGTTGCAATATAAATCCGTATTATATGTTTCATTGTAGACCGGTGGAAGGCAATCAAAAATTTGTGACTACATTTAAAGAAGGTTACGAAATTGTCGAAGCTACAAAACGAACTATGAGTGGTATAAATAAAAGATTTAGATATTCCCTATCTTGCGATATGGGTAAACTTGAAGTTGTAGGTATCGAGGGTGATAAAGCTTATTTGAGATTTCATCAAGCAAAAGATCCTAAGAATTTAGGGAAGATTATTACCACAGATGCCAATGCCATTTGGTTAGTAGACGGCGAACCGATGTATTTGAAAGATGGTAAATATATAATGGAAAAGTAATAATTTTACTTCGTCTTTTGGCTAAATTTTTATTTTTTTACTTCCTAAAGTCCCGCTACTGCTTCGCAGTATTCGCTGAACGGACTAGTCGTCGCAAAGAAAATAAAAATTTATCACAAAATACTCGTAAATTCCAATCCGTTTTATTTTTTGTCATTGCGAGCGAACTTTAGTGAGCGTGGCAATCTCATTTTAAAAGACTGTTTTATAGCCCCGCAAGCATATGCTTGCGGGGCTTTTTTTATTAAATTTTCTCCCTTTTGTAAAGGGAGTACCTGCGAAGCAGGGGAGGGTTTTAATGTTAAGGTGGTTATGTAGCATTAGCAAAACTAGTGTTATATAGAAAGTTTAAACACAATAAAACCCCCGATATTTGTTAACACAAATATCACCCCCTTTACAAAAGGGGGAAAGTAAATTCCAATCCGTTTTATTTTTTGTCATTGCGAAGAATTTTTTTTGAGATTACCACAAAATTGCTTCGCAATTTTTCGCAATCACAAACTATTTCGATATTTCGCGAAATATCGAAATAGTTTAAAACAAAAAAATTAGGGAGGCGAGCCTCTCGCCCTGTGGCAATCTCATTTTAAAAGACTGTTTTATAGCCCCGCAAGCATATGCTTGCGGGGCTTTTATATAGTACTAAAGTACCATATGCAACTAGTACTAAAGTACCTTGTGAGAAAACGGGTTAACAGTTAAAATATAGTTGTGTAATTTAAATCAGGAGAAAAACAAAATGAAAAATATAAAATTTTTAATGATTATCATATTTCTTTTATCATTCATTTCAATAGGTAATGCTCAAGATATATCTAGTGGGGTGGTAAAGGTTTTAAGAAAAACGGCAAATTATGAGTATATTGTTCCTTATTGGTCAAAAAAATATGATGAGAGTAAGAGAGGAACAGGGTTTATTATTAAATGGCAAGGACAACCTAGAATTATTACAAATGCTCATGTGATAAAAAATTATATATCTATTTATGCGAATAAACATAATCAAGCAAAACAATTTGAGTTTCAAGTAGAATTTATTGCAAACGATATTGATATAGCATTATTAAAATTATCAGACCCAAAAGCCGAAAAAGAATTTTTCAAAAACACACCCTTTTTTGATTTTGACAAAAACTTACCAACCAAAGAAATGCCGATAACTTTATTAGGTTTTCCAAATTATGGAGATAATCTAAAAATACTTTCTGGTAAAGTTTCAAGATATGAATATAGAAAAGTTGCAAATATGGAACAGCGAGAGCAATATAGAACATTAGCAATGGTAATTTCTGCCATAGTACATCCGGGAAACAGTGGTGGACCTGTTATAAATCAAAAAAATAATAAAGTTGTAGGTATAGCTTTTCAAGGAGCGAAAGAAGGCACAGTTGGGCATTCTATAACAATAAATACAATACAACGATTTTTCAAAGATATTGAAGATGGTTCTTATGATGGAGTGCCTTTTATAAATATTAAAACTTATGATTTAATTTCCGAACAAGTTCGTAAAGAGTTGAAAATGGGCAAAGAAGATACTGGTGTGTTTGTAGAGGAGTTATGCTCGCTAGATAATTATGAATTACAAGAGGGAGACATAATAACGCATATAGACAATATTAATATAGCTAATAACGGCACAATAGAAGGACCATTTGGTGATAGAGTATTGTTTAGATATCATATAAAAAACAAACAAATTGGCGATTCTGCATCTTTAAGTATCATAAGAAATGGAGAAAAACAAAATATTGATGTGAAATTGGGAAAACTTCAAACGACTTGTCCGGGTCCTATATTTAACGAACAACCAGTTTTTTGTATGAAAAGTGGAGTTTGTTTTACTAAGCTTACATTTAATTATTATGGTAGTGATGAGGGTTCTTATCCTACTGAAGAAAGAAAAGAAATAGTTAAAGCAGTAAATGTACTACCTATTAAACAGAATAAAGGTTATGATTGGGCAGAGCATAAAATTGTGGACGAAATTAATAGTATTAAAATTGTGGAATTTAAAGATGTTTTAAAAGCTTTTGAAACTCCTCTTGAAAAAGAAGGCAAGAAATATCATAAAATAGTTTTTGATAACGAAAAGTTTATCATATTACAAGCTGGTGAGGAAGGGGATATGTTAGATAAAAAAATCAAGGAAGATTGGTCTATAAATTCTTTTAAATCTAAAATATTTGAAGAACTAAATAAGCAATAATTATAAAGTTTTTGCAAGTGTTTTGCTATCTAAAATACTCTTTTCCATAAAGCTGTATTCCCAGTTTCCATACCTGCCGGTGGTGTAGATGCCACGGGTTTCTAAATACGAAATAATTTCTGGTACAATCTTTTCCCTATCCTTATTATATATGCAATATGCAGGTTCCATTTTTAACCAAAGCTTTGTGAGAACTTTGTCTTGCTTTTCCAAAATGCCAATTTCTTGCATCTGTTTAATTATCTTTTGCTCCAAACCTTTATTCGTTTTAGCAGAAACTTCTACATAAAAACTTGTCGTGCCTTTTGGTGCATTAGCGGACGAAAAACTGCTTTGGAAACCTATCCTATAAAAACAATGTTTATCCTCTGGAAAGTATATCCAATGTTTAGCAGGTTTAACTTCTCTGTTGATAGCGAAATTAAATACAAAAACCGTGTTGCTTTTGAGCTTTCGCTCAAAAGCACGATATTTTGCGGGTAAATCTTCCACCCGTGCTAATAAAGTTTTAAGTGGCATTGTTGATATCAAGTTTTTGTATTTAATTTCGCCATTTAGTGTTTTGTTTTTTATATTTATTTTTTTTATTTCATAATTAGTTTTTATATTATTTTTATTTAATTTTTTCACAAAACTATCCACAATAGTTTGGCAACCGCCAGTTTTCGGATAAAAAAAATAAGAGTTATAACCAAAAGCTTTTTTGCTGTTGGAATATGCACCTTTAACAATATCTTCCAAATTAACATTTGGCATAAACTTGCCACACCATTCTGCAGTCAAATTATCAAGATCGCCCCATAACTTTTGATTGTATGGAAACATAAAATATTTACAAATTCCATTACCAAAATTAGCCGTCGCCCAAGTTTTAAAACTATCCAACTGAGTTCTATCCAAATCTTTTTTATAGGCAATTAAAAGTTCCGACACACATTCGCTAGCAATCTCTTTTTTGAGCCCATACAAATGAGTTTGGAATGGGAATGGTACGAAAGTATCTTGCATATAAACCCAGGCATCTCGCTTTATTCGATTGATATTTTTACCAAGCAATTTACCCATCAAATCTAGTGTATATTTGCTTTTTATATGTAGTAAGTGTCCTGAATAATCAAAGGTGAAACCATCTTGTATTATAGACGAGCAAAGTCCACCTAAATTAGAGGACTTTTCTAAAACCAAATAATCTTTCTTCAAATTTTTTAAGTGATAAGCCAAACTCAAACCAGATAGCCCGCCACCTATGATTACATTGTTATTCATTATGAATATCTGGCTCCATTTTGTTAAACCATAAAAATGCAAAACCCATATCTATTAAAATTACAGCATAGATAATCAATGCCCATTTTAAATTTATACGAGATGCCCATATTACAAAAAAACTATAAATAGCACCAACAAGGCAACTATAAACTAAGGTTTGTGTATTTGTGAAATTAAATTTTTTACGAAGACGAATTGCATAATGGTCGTCGCTACCTTTAAAGGGGGATTTGCCTTTTTTAATCCTCATTAAAGATACAAATAAAGTATCAAACAAAGGCACGGCGAATATAAATAGTGGGCTTAAAACAGCAATTTTGTTAATGCCTGTGTAAGATGCTCCTAAAGATACGGCAGCCAATATAAAACCTAAAAACATACTGCCACTATCGCCTAAAAATATTTTTTTCTGCTTAGATAAATTAAATGGTAAAAAGCCCAAAATACCGCCAATAAGAGCGCAACAAACAAGTGCTACATATATAAAGTTATAAGGAAATGCTATGAATATAAATACACCCGCAGCTATTAGGGCGATAGTGGCAGAGAAACCATCTAATATATCTATAATATTGAAAGCATTGGTCACACCAATTACCCATAATACTGTTATTAGGTTTGCTAATAGCGGCGGCTCTATAAACTTTATTTTTATGTCGTAGAAGATTAGCATAAGAGCCGCCGCAATCTGAAGTGCGAACTTTAAGCTATAATGCAAACCTTTGGGTTTTTTGATGTCGTCTATCAACATAGAAATAAATATTACGCCACCACCTAAGAATAATCCTCTTAAACTATGAAGTGTGCCAGTTGGAAAATTTGTTAAATATCTAATTAAAGTAAGTGTGATGAAGAATGCGATAGCAATTTGTATACCACCAATTAATGGTACAGGGTTTGAATGGTTTTTTATACCATATGGGGTATCTAATAAATATTTACCTAGCGGTTTCCTTCCTAATAAAGCTATCAAAGCTGATATTAAGAAAGACAATGCTATTGTAAAAAGATATAATCTACTTGTATATTCCATGTTATTTATTATATAAAAATAAGGGTAGTAGGGAACAAAAAATTTTATAGATACTCATTATTGTCATGCTGAATTTAGTTCAGCATCTTATTAGAAAGATCCTGAAAGAGATCCTGAAACAAGTTCAGGACTAAAGGTTTTTTCAGGATGACACAGGATGGCGATATGAAAAAACTTATTATTTTGAGCATATCAATTTTGGTGTTAACCGCTTGTTCTTCTTTAGAAAAGAAGGACAAGGAGTATAATATATTTTCAGCCGAGAGGATTTTACCACAAATATCTGTGCCAGTAGGTGAAAAATTAATATACGAAGGCAAGTTTGTCTGGGATAAACAGGATTTTAATTTTCATTTCATAATAAAAACTCAAAGTCCATCTGTTAAACGAGTGGTTGCTATTAATGAATATGGTTCAAAAGTGCTAGACGGCAATTTTACCAATGGAAGTTTCTCTTTAACATATATATCCCCAGAATACGAAGACTATATAGCACAACGGTTTGAAATGATAGTCACCTATTTACTATTTCCGCCAACAAATTTAAAAAACGATTATTACGCTAAAAAAATGTTTACACAGAAATTTACAATTGAAGATGGTTTTTTATATTACTATCACAAAAAGTACGAGCCATTGCCATTTAAAATGGAATACACTCATCAAGCAAGAATAAAGGGTGAAATGTTTTTTAATAAATACGAAAATACCTTACCAATAGAAATGGTTTATCAAGATGCCATTTTCCCAAAATTAGTTTTAGAATTCAAACTCACAGACCTTTAAAATATTTTAGTAACTAATACAAATACCCAATGTGCAAAAACACCTGCACATATCCCACCAATTGTATGAGAAATTAATGCTTTGGATATTAAATTCCTAAATTTTAAAGCATCTAACATAGCAGAATGTGTGCTTAAATAACCGCTCCAGCACATACCCATAGCAGTGAAAACGGCTATCTCTTTCCCGCCGATAATCCCCTTAGCTAAGAATGTAGGAATTAAGCCAAGTGAAGCACCAACACTACCAAGTGCGGTTATAGGAAATGCGATTGCTTCTGGGTTAGTAAATCCAAATAATATTTTGAACGGATAATTGATAAACCCGACAATATAAGGAAGCATAGGCACACCTTCGTAAGCGATACCTTGGTAGCCGATTGAAGGGTCTTTAGCACCGAAACTAATTGTCATAACAAAGGTTGTTATTATTAAAACACCGGGGATAATTGCTAAGCCCAAATCCACTCCTTGTTTACCGCCGTCTAAAATAGCATTTAGAAATCGCTGGAAACCACTACCTTTTCGTTCTTGTAAATCTATTTTATCTTCGTCGGCTTTTTTGAATAAATTTGCCACAGCATTTTCTGGTAAATCCTTACGGATAAATTTTGCATTAAACGGGTAGATACTATAGACCCTACCACCGCTCCAAAAAAGCCGACTAATGCAGACATATAAAAGCCTTGTCCTATCACAAAAGTTATAACAATAAGTCCCATACCAAAAGCTGTACCGAAGTTGGTTAAAGAAACTAATTGATATTTTTTAAAATAGTTTCTAAAGTTTTTATCATTGGCAAGGGATACAATTGCTGGGTTGTCAGATAAAAATGTCATTAAAGCACCCAAACTTGCAACACCTGGTAAGTTAAATAAAGGTTTCATAAGTGGTTTAAATATTTTTTCAAGCAATCGTACAATGCCAAATTCAACTAACAATGCACCAAATGCTGAAGTTAGTACGATAATTGCCATTAAATAAAATACTGTATTTAAAAGTAAATCGTGTGCTGTGTTCATTATGGAAGAGAACAGATTTTTCATACCCATAATATGTGCTAGAGGGGTGAAAAGTAAAGCAAAACAGAGTAAAAATATAATTGGTTCTTTTATGGAATGTTTTTTTGTCATTGGGAGATCCTTTAATAATATTAATTTATAAAAAAATATTATATAATATTAAAAATACCTTTCATATAGTTTTTTAGGAGAAAAGTCTTGAAAACCTTAACACACAAATATAAAAAAGCTTATTTGGAACTTTCTAACGGAGAAAGATTGGAAGGCAGACTTATCGGTGCATCAGTGCCAACAAGTGGCGAAATGGTTTTTACAACTGGTATGGTCGGCTACGCAGAAAGTATGACAGACCCGTCCTATTTAGGACAAATACTAGTTTTCAGTTTTGCATTAATCGGAAATTATGGAATCCCCGCTAAAAAAGGTGGGGATTTTATTTTGTCTGAAAAGTCTGTCGGTTATGAAAGTTCTAGTATCAAAACTCAAGGGATAATTGTATCCACAGATTTTGCTGATTGTTTCCATCACCACGGTGGCACCTCGCTAGACGAGTGGATGAAAAAAGAAAATATCCCCGGTATAGCAGGTTTAGATACCAGACATCTGGTGCAAATTATAAGAAGCAAAAAACCACTTTTTGGCAGAATCGTGCCAGAAAAACCAGAAATAAAAAAAGAAATAATTAAATATCCATATCAGAAAGAAACCGCGAAAGGCGGGTATAATAATCCGTCGGCACAAAATATGTTGCCGAGTGTTTCTACAAAAAAAATAAAAGTAATTGGTAAAGGAAAAACCAATATCGCTTTGGTGGATTGCGGTGTAAAATGGAATATCATAAGAAATTTAGTTAAAGAAGATTGTAAAGTTACCGTAGTTCCATGGGACGCAGATTTTAGTAAAGTAAAAGCCGACGGCTGGCTACTTTCTAACGGACCGGGTGAACCAAATAATACTGGCGATTTAAATGAAAGAGTAAAAACATTATTAAAAGGTGATGTGCCGATTTTAGGGATTTGTTTAGGACATCAAATACTTGCTTTGGCTAGCGGTGCGAAAACATATCGAATAGGATACGGACATCGTGGACATAATCAACCGGTGTATAATACGACGAACAAACGAGCATATATGACTAGCCAAAATCATAGTTATGCAATAAAACCGGGCAGTATGAAACCAAATTGGAAAGCATGGTTTTTAAATGCGAACGACGGCAGTATTGAAGGTATTTATAATACTAAAAAATATTTTAGAGGTGTACAATTTCACCCAGAAGCATCCAGCGGGCCAAACGACACCGGCTGGATAATTACAGAATTTTGTAACGAATGTAAAAAAAGAAAAAAGAAGTAAATTGTATTTTTCTCCCTTTAGTAAAGGGAGCCGACACGAAGTGCGGAGGGTTTTAATGTTTCGAAATATAAAACCCCCGTCATTTGCAAAAGCAAATGCCACCCCCTTTACGAAAGGGGGAAAATAAGAAAAAAGACGAGGGTTTTAATGCTTGAATATAATAGAAATTTAAAAAATATTTCTAGAAATTTAAGAAACAATATGACCGAAGAAGAAATAATTTTATGGTCAAAAATAAAATCCAAAAAAATTAAAAATGCATTTTTCTCTCGGCAAAAAGTAATTGGAAACTATATAGTAGATTTTTATTGTAGCGAATATAAATTAGTTATAGAACTAGATGGTGGACATCACTTTAGAGATAATAAAGAAAAAGAAGATATAAAACGAGATAATTTTTTAAAAGAACAAGGAATAAAAGTTTTAAGATTTTCGAATCTAGACATAAGAAAAAATTTGAATGGGGTTTTAGAAAAACTTTATACTAAACTAAAACATTAAAACCCCCGATATTTGTTAACACAAATATCACCCCCTTTACGAAAGGGGGAAATAAGATAAAGTTAATATTTTTTCTCCCTTTTGTAAAGGGAGTACCTGCGAAGCAGGGGAGGGTTTTAATAACCATAGAAAAACACCCCCTTTACGAAAGGGGGAAAGTAAGAGGAAACAAAACATTATGCCATTACATAAATTTTTGAAAATGAAATCTAAGAAAAAACAAAAAGTAATTTTGCTTGGTTCTGGTGCTTTATCAATCGGTCAAGCAGGCGAATTTGATTATTCCGGCTCTCAAGCCGTCAAAGCTCTAGAAGAAGAAGGGCTTGAAGTTATAATCGTCAATCCTAATATTGCCAGCGTCCAAACTAATAAAGGTAAAAATAAAAAAGTTTATTTATACCCCATAACACCCCATTGGATAGAAAAGGTCATCAAAAAAGAAAAACCTACCGCATTAGTATCCAGTTTCGGCGGGCAAACCTCCTTAAATTGTGTGATAGAACTTGATAAAAAAGGTGTTTTCAAAAAATATGGTGTAAAAGTTTTAGGTACAGAAATTTCTACCCTCGAAATGACAGAAGATAGGGATATGTTTGCAAAAGCAATGCGAAAAATTGATATCCCAATCGCTCCAAGTTATGCAGTAGACACGGTTAAAGATGCACTTAAAAGAGCAGATGATATCGGCTATCCTGTGATGATGAGGGCTGCCTTTACTTTAGGTGGGCTTGGTAGTGGATTTTCTAAAAACAAAACAGAAATGGCAGATAATGCACATGCCGCATTAACTAAATCTCCACAATTATTAATAGAAAAAGATCTTCGTGGTTGGAAAGAAATTGAATACGAAGTTATGCGAGATGCTTCTGGCAATAGCATAACAATTTGTAATATGGAAAATATGGATCCTATGGGTATCCATACTGGCGACTCTATTGTTGTAGCACCATCACAGACGATAAATAATCAAGAATATCAAGTATTAAGAGATGCTTGTATAAAAATTGTAAACTCGCTAGACATTGTGGGCGAGTGTAATGTTCAGTTCGCATTAGACCCAAAATCTCTTGACTTTTTTGTAATAGAAATGAACGCACGACTTTCCCGTTCATCAGCTTTGGCAAGTAAAGCGACTGGTTATCCGATTGCATATATTGCAGCGAAACTTGTTATGGGTTTTGATTTACTTGAACTTAAAAATCCTGTAACAAAAACAACATCAGCATTTTTTGAACCTTCGCTAGATTATATTACCGTTAAAATACCTCGCTGGGATTTGAAAAAGTTTACAGGCGTTTCCAAAAAACTTGGCACACAAATGAAAAGTGTTGGCGAAGTTATGGCTATTGGTAGAAACTTTTGTGAAACTTTCCAAAAAGCTATAAGAATGGTAAACGAAAATGAACTTGGCATAAATTTAGAAGAGTTTGAAAATTTGAAAAAGCAAGATTTAATCGACGAATTACAAGAACCTTCTAATCTAAGACCATTTGCTATATACGAACTTTTTAAAAGAAGAATGAGCGTTGACGAAATTTACAAACATACCAAAATAGAAAAATGGTTTTTAACAAATATACAAAGAATTGCACATACAGAAGTTAAAATTAAAAAGTTCTTTAAAGGTGTAAAATGTCCGAAAAACCCAACCGAACAAGATATTTACAAAATGTTTAGTTGTGTTGAAAGTAGGTACTTATTACATTTAAAGAAGTTGGGTTTTTCGGACATGCAAATTGTCAAAATAGCATTAAGTTCTGCCTTACCAAAAAAACGATTTGGTTATAAAGAAATACAAAAATTATCACTTGGTGTAAGAAAGTTAAGACAAAAATTAAATATAGTACCTTGCATCAAAAAAATAGATACAACCTCTGCAGAATATCCAACAAATTCTAACTACTTATATATGAGTTATGCTGGCACACACGACGATGTTAAAATAGGTAAAAATAAAAGCATTATAACCTTAGGTAGCGGAAGTTATAGAATTGGTAGTAGCTTGGAATTTGACTGGTGTAGTGTTATGACATCCAAATATTTCAAAGAAAACGAAAAAAATACCGATAGTGTGATAATAAATTGTAATCCAGAAACTGTATCTACAGATTTTAATTCATCAGACCGCTTATACTTCGAAGAACTTACCCTAGAAAGAGTGTTAGATATTCTTGATAAAGAAACCAATCATAAAGGTGTAATAGCCAGTATGGGGGGGCAAAACCCTAACAATTTAATTATGCCGTTAGATTATTGTGGCATAAAAATTCTCGGGCATAGTGCAAAAACAGTTGATAAAGCCGAAAACAGACAAGTATTTTCAGCCATATTAGATAAGCTTGATATAGACCAACCAAGATGGACATCTGCTACCAATATGAAAGAAGTAAAGCAATTTGTTAAAGAAATTGGCTTTCCAATTTTAATTAGACCAAGTTTTGTTTTATCTGGCACATTAATGAATGTTGCTAACGACGAGAAAAGTTTAAAATACTATTTATCTTTAACTAAAGATATTTCTAAAGATTATCCCGTAGTTTTAAGCGAATTCTTACTAGATGCTAAAGAAGTGGAATGCGACGGCGTTGCTAAAAATGGCGAGGTTGTGGTATCAATAATTTCAGAGCATATAGAAAATGCGGGTGTTCATAGTGGCGATGCTACATTGCTACTTCCTGCAGAAAAACTTTATTTAAGAACTATCTTGCAAGTTAAAGATATCGTTAAAAAGATTTCTAAAGAATTAAATTTGAACGGACCTTTCAACATCCAATTTATCGCAAGAGATAATGAAGTTAAGGTTATAGAATGTAATAGTCGTGCTTCTCGTTCGTTCCCGTTTGTATCGAAAGTTTACGATATTAATTTAGCAGAAATTGCTTGTAAAGTTATGAATGGCGATAAAGTTGAAAAGATTAATATCGACGAGTCTGATGTGCCTTGGGTAGGTATAAAAGCCTCTATGTTTAGCTTTCAACGGCTAGACGGTGCAGATCCTGTGCTGGGTGTGGAAATGGCATCAACCGGCGAAGTTGGTTGTCTTGGCAAGAATATGGACGAAGCAATTTTACTTGCAATGCAAGCCACTCAAGTTAAGAAACCTAAAAAAGGAATTTTGTTGAGTACAGGTCGCGAAAAAGAGAAATTGAAATTTTTAAAAGTGGCAGATGCACTTCTTTCACTTGGTGTGCCGATATATGCAACAAAAGGTACTTGCGAATATATGAAAGAAAGAGGTTTTGAGACTGGATGTGTACATTGGAATCGAACACCACGAGCCGTAGATTTAATTAAAGAAGGCAAAGTAGATTTTGTTATAAATATTCATAAAAGTTTAGATTTGGACGAACTTGCCCATAATGCAGAAATTCGTAAGACGGCGATAAGATGTGGCTGTTCGCTTATGACAAACAGTGAAAAGTTGATAACATATTTAAAAGCATTTACGGCATATGATAAATTGTATAACGGTGATGATTTAATCAATTTATAGTTTACTTCGTCTTTTTGTGGTATGAAACATTTACCCTCACCTTAATCCTCTCCCTATAAATAAGGGAGAGGAATTTTTTTTATAAAATTTTTACTCCCTCTCCGCTTTAGGCGAATTTGTGAAAAAAGATTACTCCCTCTCCGCTTTAGGGGAGAGGGTTGGGGTGAGGTGGTGTATTCAAAGTTTCCATTATTTTTATTAAAACACCTTCTGGATTTTGTAAAACTTCATTATTCCAAAACCTTAAAACTCTGAAATTAAGACTTTCCAAAAATTTTGTTCTTACAATATCTTTTTGGTTTTCATTATGCTGTCCACCATCAAGCTCTATTATTAGAGCTTTTTCTATGCAAACAAAATCTACAATATATTTTTTTATGGGGTGTTGTCTTCTAAATTTATAGTTTTTTATTTGTCGATTTTTTAGCAAAAACCACAGAACATTTTCTGCATTAGTAGAAGTTTTTCTTAGATTTCTAGCATTTTCGATTAGTTTTTTATATTTATTACTAAGCATTTTATTTCAAAAAATGTTCTAGGAATTTTTTGAATTTTTGTTCAGTGTTTTTACATTCAGTAACTACTTTATCGTGTGTTATTTTACTTTTTGTTATTCCTGCTGCCATATTTCCTACCCAACAAAAACCTACAATTTTCATATCTAATTGTTTCGCTACTAATGTTTCTGGTACTACCGACATGCCCGCAATATCTGCACCAGCTTTTTTGAACATTTGAATTTCTGTTGGGGTATCAAAATTAGGACCTGCAAAAGCTACATATATTGCTTCAGCATGTGATATCCCCTGTGATTTGGCTATCTTTTTAGCTTTAGTTCTCAAATTTTTATCATAAGTATTACTTATATCAAAAAACATATTCCCAAAACCTTTGATATAATTTCCAATTAGTGGGTTTATACCCATGAAGTTAATGTGATCTTTTAATATTGCCATACTTCCTGGTTTTAGTTTTTCATTGAATGAACCTACCGCTGCGGATACTATCAATGTTTTTGCACCCATTTTCCAAAGTACTCTAATTGGTATTGCCAAATCTTGTATTGGGTGACCTTCGTAATAGTGAAACCTGCCTTGCATCACGACGATTTTTTTCTTGCCGTATGTACCAAAAATTAGGTTGCCAGTATGCCCTTTTACCGTCGATTTAGGGAAACCTGGTATTTTTGCATAAGGTATTTTAATTTGGTTTGATAATTTTGGTATAGCATTAGCTAACCCGCTACCAGTTATTAAAATTGTGTCTGGTTTAAAGTTTTTGGTTTTTGTGTTTAGGAACTTTAAAATTTTATTTATTCTTGTTAATTGGCTCATTGATTTTTTCTCCCTAATTTTAATTAAAAGCATTTTTGATGTGTTCTAAATTGTCTGCTGTTATTGAAATTACATCAAAACTTATATTATTAAATTTTACCTTATTTTCTTTTAGAAATGCTTGTGCAGTTATTTTAATTTTATTTTGTTTTTTCTTGGTAACCATTAAAAATGTTTCTCCAAAAGAAGGGGAATACTCTTTTCTGTATTTCACTTCTATAAAAGCTAAATCTTTTTTGTGTATGGTTATAATATCAATTTCTGCAAAAGGGCGGACATGATATTGAGTTTCTAATATCTTATAACCTTGTTTTTTAAGATATTTTATTGCCAATTGTTCTGCTTTATTACCAATATCAGTTTCGTTCATTTTATATTCCTTGCTATGATGTACCCCCAATCGCGATTGGGGGGTTATCTCTTATTATCATTTATCCTTATTTTTAGCCATTCCACCCAAGATTGGGGGTGTTTTTATTATATAAATTACTTTTAGTACTTTGTTTATAATATTACCCCAATCTCTAATAGAGAGGAGCTTTTTATTATTTTTTTAACTATCCCAGACTAGATTGGAGCTTCTTATTATCTTTTAGCCATCTTACACGAGATTGGGGGTACTTTTATTTTAAAAAAATTCTGGTTCATATTCGCCTTCTGGTTCTAAATTTGCTAAATATTTCTTAATTGGAGCATAACTTGTGCGATGTGCAGGACATATCCCATACTTCTTAATCGCTTCTATATGACTTTTGCTAGGATAGCCCTTATGCCCTGCAAAACCGTATTCTGGGTACATTTTGTCCAAAATAAGCATATATCTGTCCCTTGTGACCTTTGCCACTATACTAGCAAGCCCAATCGC
>JABHZW010000029.1 GCA_018656005.1 Candidatus Pseudelusimicrobium marinum
GTCTTTTGTTGTCATTGCGGACTTGATCCGCAATCTAGGTTTTTTCTTTTTTTATCCTGGATCCCGAATCAAGTTCGGGATGACAAGTAATTTTACTTATTTATTATTCTTGCAAAATCTTTACCGCTTGGTTTTTGGAATACTTTTAATCCAAATTCTGGTAATACACTTAATAAGTGGTCAAAGATATCGCCTTGCAAACTTTCATACTTTACCCATTCGGTTGTATTTAAAAATGCATACATTTGTAATGGTAAACCTTCGGATGTCGGAGCAAGTTGTCGTACCATTTTTGTAGCTGTTTTATCTATATAACTTTTAGAACTTAAATAAGCTTCGCAATAAGCCCTAAATGTGCCTATGTTTGTCAAGTATTTGCCATTTATAAGATTTTCTTTTACATTTTTATCTTTATTATATTTAGCAAGTTCTTTTTCTTTTTTGGCTAGATATGGTTTAAGTAAATCTATTTTTTTAAGTTGGCTCATAGTGTTTTCGTCTATAAATTTAATAGAATTAATGTCAATATTAACACTTCTTGCTACTCTTCTTACTCCGCTTTTACTCATACCTTCCCAGTTTTTAAAGCCAGATGTTACCAAACTATATGCAGGTATCGAAACTATTGTATTATCCCAATTTTGTACTTTGATTGTTGTTAGAGAAATATCTATAACCGTACCGTCTGCACCTTGATCTGGGACTTCTATCCAATCGCCAAGTTTAAGCATATCGTTCATAGCTATTTGTAAACCGGCTACAAAACCTAATATTGAATCTTTAAATATCAGCATCATAATAGCTGTTAAACCGGCAAGTCCTGCAACTATTGTTATTGGATTTTGTCCAAGTAATACAGATATCAATAATACGATACCTAGTATGAAGGTAAGTATCTTTAATATTTGGAATATACCTTTTGTAGCAACACCGTCTACAGTAGGTATTGCTCTGTTAAGTAGATTAAACCCAGCTGTCATAAAGCGAACTAAAGCTAGTAAAAATAATATTGATACTATTTTTTGAGTTAATAAAAACCCATCTGCCTCTGCATTTAAAAACATTGGTAATGCAAAATAAGCAAGAGTAATTAATATAAAATGTCTCATTTTTGGAAAAAAGTTGTTTTTCTTTATACTTTCTTCCACACTCTTTTTAAGACGATGAGTATTCTTTTTTAACCTAGCAACTACAACCCTTTTAATAATAAGGTCTATTAAAATTACCACTAAAATGAATAGTAATAAATTTAATGATAATTCCTTTAAATTAGATAATTCCATCATATAAAAACCTCCTAAAATACTGGTACTTATTTGTTAAAGTTATTATACTATTAATATATACAAAAAGCATCAGCAAAACTAGCAGGCGGGCGAGCCTCTTGCCTGTAATGTAGCCACAAAAAACAAAAAGGGAGGTGCAACCTGCACCTATGAGTAAATTAATTATAACACTTCCATTAATAGGATTAATGTTGTTAGGTTGTTCATCTATGCGAGCTGTGGAAAAGGGCACAAATGTAGAGTGGGTGGATATTTTAGCAGATAAAAAAATGGCTAATGGCAAAAAGTACGATTTTTGCTATCAACTTAATCTAAAACTTTATCCAGAACCCGCTATGAGTGCAATAGATCTTGAAGAATCTTGCATATCCACCTGCTGTTGGATGAGCGAAAAACCTGTGGTAGAACTAGAACTAAATCAATATTTTGATTATCAACTTGCTAAATTTGGAAGAGCATATAAATATAGACCAGATACCATAACAATAAAAACAAAATATAATTCGTTTTTAAAGATGTTTACGGTTAGGGCAGAGCCAAGAATAATAACAAGAAAAGGCGAAGCAAGTTTGGATTTTAAGTTGTACGAAAATCCACAACGGCTAGCAGAATTAGAAAAACAACGCAAAGAAGCTCAAGCAGTTGCAAGTACCAAACTTGCAGAAAGACAGCAGGCATATCGCCGAGCAAAAGAGCAAGAACAGGCAGATATGTTTAATCTTCAAGCAACATATAAAGAAAATTTAGCGATAGAATATATCCAAAAACATATGGGCGCAAAAATAGATGCACATTTATATAAACTTACTCAAAGTTATAGGGACGAAGGCAAGTTGCTTTTTATAAACGAGAAAGAATGGTATGTAGAAAAGACTAGCGAAAGTAAATATATGGTAAGATGCAGTGTGGATACTAAGATAGGTACTTCTAGTAATAATATGAAATATCATTCTGTATATTGCGGGGAATGGAATGTTAATATAGATACTGAAAGGGTATGGCCTACAGATTCGCGAAGTCTTGATATATATAATGGAGTTTTCTAGAATATATAAAGAGAATGTCATCCCGAACTTGATTCGGGATCCAGGATAAAATTTAGATTGCGGATCAAGTCCGCAATGACAACAAAATAAATTGGGAGAAAAATTATGGAACATAAAAAATTAAAAAGATCGTCCAAAAACTATATAGTATTTGGCATCTTGGGTGGTTTGGGCGAATACTTAAATATAGATCCTGTATTGCTTCGGTTAATATTTGTAGTATTGATGGTATTAACAGGTTTTATACCGTTTATAGTAATATATATCTTGGCATATTTCATTATACCAGCGGACAACACAAACAAGACACACGAATAATTTTTGGTAATAAAATTTATTATGGTATGAAACAGCCCCGCTCTTAGTGAGCGGGGCTGTTAAATCTATTAAACTATTTATTTACCAATTTTTTACAGCATAATAGATGTCATTTAATATCCCATGTGCAAAATTTCTTTTTGCTGTTATAATATCTGCTACATCTTCAAGCCCGTAATGTGTTGCAAGCTGAAATGGTGTACGATCTATAGAGTCTTCAATATCAAGATCTGCATCTACTAAATATTTTATTATTTCTAAATAACGTTCTTTCATTGGATAATCTCTTCTAAAATAAGAATAATATTCCTCTATTGCCATAATAAGAGGTGTTCCTTTGTTAATATCCTCAATGTTATTAACATTTACACCATTATCTATTAAATGCTTAACTACTTTTGGCGTACCTACCCTTATCGCTTGATGAAGATAATTAAAATAGCTGTTACCCTCTAAGTTAAGACCTTGCTCAACCATAGCATTTATAATGTGTACAGCTGTTTTTTGATCACAGCAATATATTGCGTAAGCAAGAGGGGTAAACCTACGATACAGGCTACCATCAGGGTAATTTTTATCAGATAAATGTTCAACATCAAGCTTTGCACCTTCATCTACAAATAACATTGCTATTTCTGTTTGGTTACCTTGAATTGCAGAAAAAATAGGGGTTTGTTTGTTATTATTTCTTATTTCAATATCTGCACCTTTTTCTATTAACAATTCCACTACATCTTTATCTCCAAAATATGCTGCTAAATGAAGAGCAGAATTATGATTTTTATTTGCCGTTCGTGCATTAAGGTCAACTTTATCAGCATTTATTATTTTTATCGCTTTTTCTGGATTTCTAGAGATTATTGCTTTATGAAGTGAAGTTGTTTTTCCGGGGTATCCTGCAAGTGCTACACTTGGAATAAATAACGATAATGCTAATGCTATCATTGTTATTTTTGTTATTAATTTGTTCATCTTATTTTCTCCTATATTTTTAATATATTACCTATATTATACCAATCCACCATTTTAACGCAATGGTACTTTAGTACTAGTTTTTACTTCTCAGTTTTTTGGTAAATTTTATTTATTATCCTCAAATTCACTGTCATTCTGAGCGAAGTGAAACGAAGCAACAATTCAAAACACAGAATTCCAGTGTCGCTTACTGAAAATTAAATCCACCCGTCTATTTAATTGTCTTGCTTTAACAGTATTATAATTTACCAACGGCTTTCTTTTGCCATTACCATATGTTTGTATGGAATCTGGATGAACACCTTTTGATACTAAATAACTTTTTATAGCAGCGGTTCTTTTATTAGATAACCAATCGTTATATTTATTGGAAGATACCATATCCGCATTGCCTTCTACGGATAATTTTATTTTTTTATTTGTAAGTATTTCCCCCACTTTATCTAGAGTTTCATAATAATCTGTAGGGATTTTGGTAGAATCAAATTCAAACATAACAAATGGTATTTGCCTACTTGTCCACATTTGTTCCACAGATTGTTGTTTAAGGTCTTCATTTTGGGCTATAATTTTATCTATTTGAGACATTCCTTCATATTTATCTTGTGTTGCACAACCACCTGTAAATAAGGTCAAAAATAATGCTGATATTAGTATGTATTTCATTAAAAACCCTCCGATAAGTAAATTCTGTTGATAACCTGTGGAAAACTCTATATATAATGCATTTTATTGAGAAAAAAAGCAATACCTACTATTACAATTTATCCCCGAGGTTTCCTCTGAACTTTAAAAAATCAAAACCATATAATGCAAACTAACTAAAATTGTTGATAAGTTTAAGTTTTTACCTAAAAAATGCTTAATTTTTAAGCATTTTTTAATGCAAATCTGAAA
>JABHZW010000043.1 GCA_018656005.1 Candidatus Pseudelusimicrobium marinum
GGTATAGATTCCGACGATAACGGCATAATACCAGAAAGTTTAGAAGCTAAATTACAAGAACTTCAAGAAAAAAATATCAAATGTAAATTTGTATATTTAGTGCCAGATTTCCAAAACCCAGCAGGTACAACAATACCGCAAGAAAGAAGAGTAAAAATTTTAGAAATCGCTAAAAAACACAATGTATTATTAGTGGAAGATTCACCTTACAGACAAGTTCGTTTCGAAGGCGAAGCACCAGAAATGTTTTATAAATTAGATGGCGGAAAAGGGGAAAATGTACTTTCATTATTTACATTTTCAAAAATTTTCGTACCAGGTATAAGGCTTGGTTTTGCAGTAGGAAAACCAGAACTTATTGCATATATGTGCGTATTGAAACAATCTATAGACTTATGTGCACCTTCACTTTCACAGCTTATCACATCAGAGTTTATGGCAAGTGGATATTTAAATCCTCATATAGAAAAAGTTACTGCAATATATAAGAAAAAGAAAGATGCTATGATAAAAGCACTTGAAACTTATATGCCAGAAGGTGTTCGTTGGACAAAACCTGAAGGCGGACTTTTCTTATGGGTAGAACTACCAAAAAATATATCTGCAGACGATATGTTTGATGATGCAATTGCAAAAAAAGTTGCATATGTAATAGGTAGTGCATTTCATCACGATGGTAGCGGTAAAAACACAATGAGATTAAATTTCTCTTATGCAACGATAGAGGAGATAGATGAAGGCATAAAACGACTTGCAGAATGTGTAAAAGATTATGCGAGTAAAGTAAGTTAAGCTAAAGTTTTAGAAGACAATTTAAAAGCCCCGCTTATTACAAGCGGGGCTTTTTCTATATAGTACTAAAGTACCATTTACAAGAAAAGTATTGTCTGGTAGAATATAAGTAATTATAAAAAATAGGAGAAGATAATTATGAAAAAAATAATATTAGCAATATTTGCAGTTGCATTATTAATAACTGTAAACGTACAAGCACAAGAAACACTTGAAGAGCAAGTAGATAGTGTTATTGAACAAAATTCTATTGAAAAAAGTTTTGTAGAAAAAGCAATAGATGACTATAAATATACTAAAAGTGTAGAACTAAGAGAAGAAAAAGAACAAAAATTCTTAGAAAAAACCCAATACTTATATAAAAGTTCTCATTTAAAAGATCTTACTTTAAAAGAGTTTAATACTACCTTATTGATGATAAGAGGAATGAATAGTGATTTATGGTACGGAAACTCTGAATTTAAAGATTATATAGTTTATGTAGACACTGAAATATTTAAAAAATTAGTTCTTGGTGAAATAGATAAACATGATATAAATTTAACAAACGATAGTTATTATCTTAATCTTATCACTGAGTATAGGAAACATAAAGATACTTATTTGCTTAACAGAATCAAAGTTACAGATATAAAAGAAAATGAGTATAGTATTACATTTTATTATAAGGATATCTTTTATTACATAAATAAAGAGGATAAAACAATAAAAATAAAGAATAACACTTTCTTTGGTTTTGGTTTTTAAGTAATTTTAATCTAGAAGACAATTTAAAGAGGTGGTTCACTAAGAACCACCTCTTTTTTTATACCTTTTTATTTCCTCTCCCTCAAATATAGGGAGAGGATTAAGGTGAGGGTAAATATTTCAAAACACAATTAATTTTATATCACCTCACCCCAACCCTCTCCCCTTAAAAAGCGGAGAGGGGGTAAAGTAAATTATAAAAACATTACAGACGGGTTTGCACCAGTGGAATTAAAATGTGTGTAAGTCGCATATCTTAAAGCATCTAAAATGTGATCGTTAAACTTTACAGTTTCGTCTAAAATATTGCCCGCATTATCTGTCTTCCAACTATAGTTTTGTATCTCTTTAATTAAATTAGGCGAATCTTTACAGACGAAAAACCGTCGTCCTTTCAAACTCATAATCCCCATTTTCACATTCTTATTTGCAGACTTTACATTAAACCCAGCATCAGAAATTTCCTTAATTCTATCTGGCTCGGCACTATCTGCATAAATAATTTGATGACGAGAAGCGAGGGGAATAATGCCCTCAAGTTTCTTAATTAAATCGGTATTTGTCAAACCAGTTAGATAAATTTTTTCCTGCGCGGTTATAATACTATCTTTAATTGCAACTTTAACCAATGCCGATGGATTATTAAAACCAAAATCTAAGCCCCAAATAATTTCGTCGTGGTTTTTGGGGAAATGTTCTACAAAATCCCAATTGGTATAAACTAAATTATTTTTCTGTCCCCATTTGCCAAGTGCGAAAATGCGGTAATAGTTTTCGTCCACATTTTTTAAATTTAAAAGTGTATCCACATAATCGTCACTTAAAAATGGGTTATCTTTATAGCTAGACTGAATTAATTTTATTCCCATCTGTGGTAAAACTTTTTCGGGTATCCAGCCGTCTTTATCGTTGGGGTTAAGTGTTAGGAAAAGTTGGTTTCTATCCCCGTCTGGCGCACATTTTGGCATTGGTGCAGATATACGGGTTAAAAGAGTAATATAATCTTGATAGGTAAATTCGCTAGCTTCTTCCATCCATATATAATTGAACTCTGAAGACTTTATTTTTTCTGGATCGTCCAAAGAAAAAAATTGTATTCTGCTTTTACCAAGCTCGTAAAAATGTTCGGTTCTATTATGTTTTTTAGCATTATATAAACCGTATTCTTTTAATAAGTTTATAAATAATCTATAAGCCGTCATTTTTAAAGCTGGCATAGTTTTTCTTGTGACGGCTATACTTATCCCCTGAATATTATTGGCTTTTAAAATAAGCATTTGGGCTATAGCATAACTTTTACCGCTTCTTGCTCCGCCTACATTAACTATAACCTTTTCTTTTGATGTTAAATTCTTTTTAAATATATTTGTTACTTTAACTTCTAATTTTCGTTTTCTTTTTGAAACTTTTTGTGAAATATTTTTTATACTAGCTTTCTTTGTTGTTATTATTTGTCTTGATGTATTAAATTTTTTATTTTGCATATTATTTATTGTTGTTTTTTTTATTCTAGATTGCGGATCAAGTCCGCAATGACAAGAAAGAGTTGAGATTGCCAGAGCGATTTTTTTGTTTCAAACTATTTTCGTATTTAGCTAAATATAAAAATAGATTTGTCATTACGAGGCTTCTATAAGAAGCCGTGGTAATCTCAAAAAAATCGCTTCGCAATGACAATTTAATTTTTATTTTTTATCTTCTTTTTCCTGTACATATACAATTTGTTGTGGCATAACAGTTTCTGGATTTACCGCGGTTCTGCCTTTATATTTTTCAGGCATTCTGTTAGTAAGTGAAAATGTCAGTATGGTGGAACTCGATGCTCTTAATGCACTATCTAAAAGGGCGAGTTCTAGTTTTTGGTTTATAATATCGTCAAATTGTTGTTTAAATTTACTATCTTCGTATAGCATTTGATTGAATATTCCTTTTTCTAAATTGGCTTCTTCCAATGCTTCTTTTATAGATGCAGAGGAATGTAATATTTGTAAAAAACTTTCTTTGATTAATTTTGTATCGGGCTTTTTCTTTACTGCTTTCTTTTTTTTAGCTGGCATATTTTATCCTTAGTTTTTAAAGGGCGGATAGGCTTTTTTGCTATCCGCCCTTATTGTTTGACACCTAAACTATGAAGCATTACTTTTAGTGTGCTGTTTGGGTGTTAGGAGGTTTTTTTTGTTAGTTGGTCTATCCAATTATCTATTTCTTTCTGGATAGAAGCAAGGGACATCTTGCTATCATTAGCGGTGGAGGAAGCTTCTAGGTTAGATAATGTCTTCTCCATAGCTTGTGCCAAACTATTTGGGTCTGCTGGTACTGCTACTAAACTTATCTCATAAATTTCTGCTAGCGTTAAATTGTTTGGGTTTTCGGTATCTTCAAAGTGGAACTTGCCCGCAATACTTATACCTTTTGCATGTCCTTCCTTATATATATGTCTCGCATGAGCTACCACAGGGTGAGAAGAAGTTGAAAATACTGCTTTAAAATAAAGTCCTTTAATATCTTCTTTAATTTCTGTTATGCTTCCTGCAAGATGATCTACTCTATTAACATGATCTATAAGTAGGACTGGATTTTTTTTAAACTCGTCTAACTTATAAACAAAACTTCTTTTTTTCTTATATACGGTTGGGATATCGCCATATCTATCTGCAAAGTTTTTTGTATTAGCATAACCCTCAATTATGGTTAAGCCATCTTTTTCGGATATTTGGGGACTTTCAATTGGCAATATCTTTACTGCTGGATTTTTCTTTGTGCCTTTAATGTTATATTTCATTTTTTATTTAAAACTCCTTGCTTAAAACTTTTTATTAGTTTTCTTTTTTATGGTTTTTTTAACTTTGCTTGTTTCTACACTAAATGGAAGTCCTAAACCTTCAATAAGTTCTTGTTTAGAAAAGCCAATATCAGCATATATTTTAGCTGCTTGCGCTCTTTGTACTTCATCTTCTTTAAGTGCAGATACAGAGGAGTTATCTTTATCAAAATAGAGCGAATCTGTGCGATCGTATTCTGATAGTAAAAATTCTGTAAAAGTTTCCCACATATTATTTTGTTTTGGTAATATGCAAGTTTGCCAGAATATTCTTTGTTGCTCTTTTGTGTTAAATTGTGGAGCATGATCGAAAATACCTACCATTGCTGGTGGTACATGGAATATTGCAAGTACGGTTTCTCTTGAAAGTTTCATACTGGAAATAAAGTCCATATCTTTCTGGCTTACACCTATGCTTTGCCATTTTAGTCCACCTTCCAAAAGTGCTACTTTATGTGCTTTGCTTGAACCTTGATATTTATCGCTCCAACTTTTTACTATTCTTTTGCGACTAACATCATCTAGTTTGCTATCTGTAGATAATATGCCCGATATTGTGGCCGAATTTGCAAAGAAAGATCTGTTATATTCCTCTGCACTTTCTAGTGTGTCGGCCGCCGCACGTGCGGCGGCAAGCGGAGATAGTCCATAAAAGAAGTCAAACGGGTTAAAATACTTAAAGTGTATGACATCTGCTGCCTTATAGTAAGCCGTATTGCCTCCTACACGGTATTTATATCCTTCTACTGGGTTGGAGGAGTCTTCACCCGGAATAATTTCTACTAGGTGGCTTAGAAGGGGGAAAAGTTCCTTTGGTTTACCGTCTTTTGAAATAGCATCTTTAAGAATGTAGGCATTACCTGTTAATTCTAAGCTGGCGATAATCCATTGTCTTAATTGTCTACCTGTCATAAACTGATTAGGTTTGTACATTAATTTGAGGGCTGGGTGGTTTTGCAAAATTTCGCCATTTTCGTTTTTTAGTACGAAATCAGCACTGGCTACGGTTTCTGATATGGTAGAAACACAGGCATAAACCCATGCTTTATCGCCGTAAGCTTCCACATAGGGTGCATAGTTATGGGTTGATGGATCGGGTAATTTACCACTATTAGATGTAAGTTCTACTATGCTTGGGTTTAGAAAGCCTTTAGAATCTGTATTGAATACCTTTTTGATTTTATTGATAAGCTCCATAGAGGGAAGTTCTCCTGTAGTTTGGCTATATGGGCTTTTTTAAAAATAGAGAGATAAGTTTTTAAATAGAAAAAGCCGAAACAACCAAATTATTTGATTATGACGGCTTTTCCCTAGAACTAGTATATCACGGCGATAAAATTTTGTCAAGTTTTAAGTATTTATTTTTTTATTCTGTGTTTATCAATTTAAGTTTACTTTCACTTGCTATTTCTGCTTTCATTTCTATTTTTACTTTTTTTACAAGTTCCGCTAAAGTAATATTTTTATTTTCAACTTTTAACAACAAATCCATTGCTGTCTTATGTTCAAAAGATCCCTTTAAAAGGAATTCCATGTTTTTGATAGATTCTACAGAAGATAAACAATCTTCTCCTCTCCTGTTAATTAACATAAAAATTCTCTTTCCGATTAAATCAAGGTTTTCTATCGCAATACTACCATTCTTTATTCCGATATCATCAATTTCTTTATAAAATGCAAAAGCTAATGCTTCCAAGAGATATTTTTTTAGGATCCCCTCTCCTTTGTCCATAAGTCCTTTTGTTATTAGATATTCAAATACAAAAGTTTCTGCATTTGATTCTTTAAGTAAACCTTTTAAAGAATATTCCTTACCAGTTTCATACTTTGAAAACATTTTGCTCGCTACTTCATTCGCATTTTTATTGAAAAATTCTTTAAAAACTTTATATACACCTTTAAAAAATCTTGGGGGTATAACTGGGGGGACTGGTGCTGAATTTACTACTATAGCTTCTGCTTGAGATACTTTTGTATTTACCAATTCGTTTATTACTGGGGTGGCGTTTATATTACCAGCCATAACTAATAAACTTATTGTTAATATTATTATTTTTTTCATTTAATTTGCTCCTGATTTTTTTAATACTACATATATTCTAACCCATAAGCAATTTTAATAATAGGTACTTTAGTACTAGTTTTCATATAGTACTTTTATACTAGATAAGAATTTTGTTATTTTTTAGTAGATGTTTTCTTTTGTTTTTCCACTAAATATTTAATGTCCTTAAGATCTGCTTTCATTTCCCTTATATCGTGTTCGCTATTGTATCTGAAATAACTTGTGATATATGCGGTCAAAACACTAAAGAACGAAATACCTATAATAGCCATAAATACAGCTATCATTCTGCCTTGTATGGTCACGGGAAAATGGTCGCCATAACCAACAGTGGTAATTGTAATAAATGCCCACCATAAAGCATCTATGGGAGTTTGTATGTTAGAATCTCCTGCAGTTTCAACAAGCAACATTCCTATCGATGCAAAAATAAGCACAAATATCAAAACTAAAAATGCAGATGCTGTAACCAAGTGAGATCTTTCTTTTAAAATATATCGCATTATGTTGAAAAAGCGAGCAAGTCTAAATATTCTGAAAATTCTACCGTATCTTAAATATTCTATTACTGGGATACTGGAAACAAGATCTATCCAACCGCTTCTAAGAAAGTAGCTCCATTTTTTTTCAACCCGTATCATATTATAAGTGAATTCTGATAAAAATACTAAACAAACTAAAAAGTCTATTCTAGTTATAAGAAGTTCTACTTTATCTGGAAGTTCCAAAAACATTATCATTGCAATAGCGATCACAGAGTATAGTGATAGGAATAAAACGATAATTTCAAAAAGGTTGATATCTGTATCTCTTGTATGATGTCTAAAAGGCATATTAGTATCCTCCTGTAAATTTGTTAAATTTATTCTATAAAATTTTGTAGAATAAATTTAAGATTTTTAATTACACACCTTGTGTCATGCTGAATTTATTTCAGCATCTTTCTAAAGATCCTGAAAGAGATCCTGAAACAAGTTCAGGATGACAAGAGATGTTAGGAGGTATTTGTTATGTTAGTTGTTCCTACTATAGTAGAAAAAAATATCGGTTACGATATTTTTTCAAGACTTTTGAAAGATAGAATTATTTTTGTCGGCGGTCCAGATGGTGCAGTAAGCACTGAAACCGCTAATATGATAATAGCTCAGCTTCTTTATTTAGATGCTGAAGATTCCGAAAAAGAGATTAATCTATATATCAATTCGCCCGGCGGATTAGTAACTGCAGGTTTAGCAGTTTATGATACTATGCAATACATCAAATCTCCCGTAACGACAATATGTATGGGACAAGCAATGAGCTTTGGCGCAGTGCTTTTAGCAGCAGGTACAAAAGGTAAAAGATATGCATTACCACATTCCAGAATAATGATACACCAACCATTAATATGGGGTGGGTTATCCGGACAGGTAACAGATATCGAAATTGAAAGTAAAGAGCTTGCTGAAAATAAAAATAGACTTATTGAAATTTTAGCAAAGCATACAGGTCAAACACCAGAAAAAGTAAGAAAAGATAGTGAGAGAAATTATTACCTATCTGCCGAAGAAGCAAAAAAATACGGCATCATAGACGAAATATTAGTACCTAAGAAGTAAGCCTAAAGCTATATTATATTACAAGGTGTGCTTATTCCAAGCATGCCTTGTTTTATATAGTACTAAAGTACCATTTACAAAAAAAGTGCTGACTGGTAAAATATAAGTAAGTGTAAAAAGTGGGAGAATAAAAATAATGAAAAAAGTAATATTATCAATGCTCACAGTTGCAATATTAATAACTGTAAACGCACAAGCTCAAATGACACAAGGCAAATTCAAATCACTATTATGTACAGGAGATATAATAACAGGCTCTAATAATTCTGGCTATTTTGCAGAAAACACAGAAAAAGCTATTTCACAAAATGCTAAAGAAACGCATGAAGTGGAAGATGATGAAGTAGTTTTTAAATTCAATGGTAAGGGTGATAATGAAAGCTGTACCGCAACTGTACTTGCAGATAATGAAGGTATTTTAACCGGACGCAGAGAAATTTGTCTAAAAGGTATGGAAATAATAAGAGAAAACGGAAAAGAATTTGTAACTATTGATTTTCTAGAACAAAAAGTTAAAACTGAAATAACTAATGTGTATTTTAGTGAGAAAGCATATCCCATATTAAAACTAGTGGATTTCGTATATACAGTCCCTAAAGACAGAGAATACAGAATAGGTTCAATGCATACATTAAAAATTCCAAGTGAAATTATCGAGAATACAGAGAGCAAAAAGATCGATATTACAGAGAAAGAATATTGGGATGTTTCCTATAACTATGCTAATAATTTTGGACACCAAGATGATGATAAAATAATTTATGAGAAGAAGATATGGTTTAATGATCTTACTAATCTTTATATAATTGATGCTAAAAAAACATTTGGCATAGCACGAGAAGGATCTACGGTTAGCTATGAAAATACTATCTTTGCAATGTTTAAAGAGAAAAATCCTCTTGAAGATGAGTATTCTTCTATATTAAATTTTATAACACTATTTTATTTGAATTGGAAATAATATAAAAAATAGTTAAATTCAAACATTTTAATAAGTCTGCTAGTTGCTAAAACTAGCAGACTTTACTTTAGAGTGATAAGTTTGCTATTATATATCGCAGGGCAGAGCAACATTAATTAACAATGAGAGGAATAAATATGTTCAGTGAAGACATAAAATTCAAAGACTTTGACAGAGGCAAATTACCCAAAAAAGTAGCAACAGTAGCAATACGAGATGTTGTTATGTTTCCCGGTATGAATCTACCACTTTCCGTGGATAGAGGCAAAAGTATAAAAGCTATAGAATTTGCTTTAAATGCCAACAAATATATTTTAGCAGTATCACAAAAAGCACCAGAAACTGAAGATCCACAAGCAAATGATGTTTATCAGTTTGGTGTTCTTAGCGAAATTACACAATTTTTAAAAATGCCAGACGGCAGTATAAAAGTTTTCTTACAAGGACTCGCAAGAGCAAAAGTAGAGAGTTTATCCTTCGATAAAGAACCAGGTGGCTGGTTTGCAGAAGTTAGCTATCCAAAAGAATTTGGCGAAGAAAGTAGAGAAATGACAGCACTTATGCGTCAGGTTTTAGACCAGTTTGAAAACTATGCAAAAGCATCTAAAAAAATAACCGTTGAAGGTTTATCTTTCTTAAGACAAATAGAAGACCCTTCCAAATTAATAGATACAATAGCATCTAACATAATAGCCAAAATCGAGGATAGACAGAAAATTTTGGAAACTGTGGATATTAAAAAAAGAGCAGAAAATTTATTAAAACTTTTAGCAAGTGAAGCAGAAATTTTATCACTTGAAGAAAAAATTCATAGCAAAGTTAGAAGAAAAATTGATAAAAGTCAAAAAGAATATTACTTGCATGAACAAATGAAAGAAATTCAAAAAGAACTTAATCAAAAAGATGATTTTGAAAAAGAACTTGATGAACTTCGAATAAAAATAAAGAAAAATGGTTTAACAGAAGAAGCTCAAAAAGCTGCAGAAAAAGAACTTAATAGACTTTCCAAAATGCAACCGTTTTCACCAGAAAGCACAGTATCAAGAAGCTACTTAGATTGGATGGTTAATATGCCATGGGCAACATCCACCAAAGATATTTTGGACATTAATAAAGCTAAAAAAATATTAGACAAAGACCACTTCGGACTACAAAAACCAAAAGAAAGAATTTTGGAATATATCGCCGTAAGTAAAATGACAAAAAGTCTAATTGGTCCTGTACTTTGTTTTGTTGGACCTCCAGGAACTGGTAAAACTTCTATTGCAAAAAGTATTGCAGATAGTATTGGCAGAAACTTTATCCGTGTATCCTTAGGTGGTGTGCGAGATGAAGCAGAAATTCGTGGTCATAGAAGAACTTATATTGGTAGTATGCCAGGTAGAATTATCCAAAATATAAGCAAAGCAAAAAGTAATAACCCAGTATTTTTACTTGACGAAATAGACAAAATGGGAATGGACTGGAGGGGAGATCCCGCCGCCGCTTTACTAGAACTTTTAGACCCAGAACAAAATCAACATTTTATGGATCATTATCTTGATGTAGGTTTTGATATCTCTAAAGTTATGTTTATCACAACTGCAAATAGTTTAAAAAATATACCAAATACTTTAAGAGATAGATTGGAAATTATAGAATTTTCCGGATATACACAATACGAAAAAAATTCTATCGCCAAAAACTATTTAATGCCAAGACAGATGAAAAATCATGGCTTAAAGAAAACTCAGATGCAAATTAAAGCAGATGCTATCGACGAAACTATAAGAAATTATACCAGAGAAGCCGGTGTAAGAAACTTTGAACGAGAACTTGCTACTGTTTGCCGAAAATCTGCAAAACAATTCGTAGAAAAGAAACGAAAAGTTGTAGTAGAGAAAAAGAATCTACATAAATATTTAGGTATACCAAAGTTTGCAAATTTCGCAGTAGAGGAAAATAATATAGGTATTGCAACCGGTTTAGCATGGACAACCGTTGGTGGCGAAACCTTAACCATAGAAGCTACGAAATTTGCTGGTAAAGGACAATTAATACTAACAGGTATGCTTGGCGATGTTATGAAGGAAAGTGTACGAGCAGCATTGACATACATTCGTTCTAAAGGCATCGGTAAAAATATAGAGTTTGATAAAACAGACTTTCATATCCACTTCCCAGAAGGTGCAGTGCCAAAAGATGGACCTTCAGCCGGCATAGCAATAACAACAGCATTAACAAGTTTGATAACCAAGAAACCTGTCAAAAAGAAAATTGCTATGACAGGCGAAGTTACCATTACAGGCAGAGTTTTACCAGTAGGCGGTATTAAAGAGAAATTCTTGGCTGCTTATAGAGAAAAGGTAAAAGTTATCCTATATCCTAAGACAAACGAGAAAGATGTTTCAGAACTTCCAGAAAAAGTGAAGAAAACGATGAAACTAATTCCTGTTTCGCATATGGACGAAGTGCTTAAAAAAGCATTGTAATTAGTTCGTAAAAAAAATATAATAAAAACTCAAAAGGGGGCTTTTCTGAAAAAGCTCTCTTTTTTTATGTAATAATAATTAACTACATACATCTAGTACTAAAGTACCTTGTGTAAATATGGCACATTATTTAAAATATACAAACGACATTAAAATTGGGAGAGTAATATATTGAACAAAATACTAATTTTTATAACTTGCTTAATGTTTGCATTTATCAATATTGATGCAAACACACACTTGGATAGTATGATTAATAAAAAAATTAATCAAGCTGAAGAAGTTGTATTTGAACCATACCTATCTACACCAATAAAACCCGTAACAAACGGAGTGGGGCAAATATTTAAAGCCGTCACAAAAGCTTTTAAAAAAAATATGATGTACAGCAAACTCAGAACAGATATTCCATATGAAAAATTTCAAAAAATAACAAAAATATCTATTAAAACCACTACAATAAAAAGAATATCCTACGATGATGCCTTAGTTTATGCCCTTATGGCTGAAATCAAAAACCTTGACAAACCAGTACCAAAATATATAAACATAGAGGAAATAGGACCAAGAATACATGACATATTTGATAAATTAGGTTCTGACATTATTAAAACACCAGATGACATAGAAAACCTAAGATATTTAATCAAAGGTTATGAAGAGTATGACACAGCAAAGTATGTTTTTGGTGAATATCCAGATTATGATCTTGCTAAAATAACAAACAAAGTTAAAGAACTTCTTAATGAGAACGGAAATTCCGAAAAAATATTATCAAAAGTAAAAAATGATGACAAAACAACAGAAATATTAGAAAACGGAATAAAAAGAATAAAAATAAAAAATCCTAAATCAAATTTATTAGAAGAGGAACTCTTTTATGATGGCGAACTCCTAGTAGGCAGAGCAACTTTTAAATATGATAATGGCATTATTTCAGAATCAATATTCTATTATAATGGCACTGCAAAATTCTATTATAATAACCCTCTGAACATCATTTGTACATACAAAGATGGAAAGATGGTAACAAGAGTTTTAGATTATAAAGATGAAAACGGACTTAAACTTGTAGAAATATACGACGAATACGAAAAAATAATAAAAACACTATTAAGAAAACCTACTCAGGTTGAAATAGAAATTGCAAATTAACAATAAATTCCAATTTTAAAGACCACCTCTCCAAAGGTGGTCTTTTTTTGTATAATAGTATTATGATTATTATTAATGTCATAAGAAAATCGGTAATTTGCCTATTAATCCTATCTTTAGTGGGTGGGTTTTGCTTTGCACAAGAAGATAATAGTGCAGAAAATATCACACTCGTTAAGAAAAAAGATATCAAACTAAACGAAGATATATTAAGAACATCAACCTTAAATTATAGCTATCCAGATGTTTTGAAACCCGTAGCAAATAAATGTAAAACTTCTTCAAGAGAAGTGTGTGAAAACGAATATCTAAAATATGCAAAACACCCAGATAAATCTGTAAGCTCCATAGCCAACTTGGAAATTGCTATTTCGCAACTCGCCAAAGGTGATACAAGAAAAAGTCTAAACTATATAGAAACCGCTATTAAACAAGATGGCGATAACCCATTCCTACCATTTGTAAAAGCTTGGGTATTATTTTCATCTGCACAATACAACAAAGCATTAAAAGAGTTTGAAAATTTATTGTTTTTAACAGCAGATTTTGAATACACTTCTTATGCAAAAGTAGGCGAAGCTTTAAGTTATTATCACAAAGGGAACAAAGAAAAAGCGAGAGAGATTTTCGAATATCTTTATACAACTAATCCATATTTAATATCTTTTTCTGCCTATATGATAAGCAGAATAAATTTTGAAAAGAAAAGCTATTTACCAAGTATAACCTTGCTTCAGCAATCTTTAGATCACGACTATAAAAATTATAAATCTATGGAACTTTTAGCAGAAGTTTACGAGAAGAATAGTCAAGATATTGCATCTTGGCAAGCATATGCAACACTTTACGGATTAGACACTAATAACACTTTAGTAAAAAGTAAAATGGATAAACTAGCAGAAAATTTTGACCGTCCACAAATAGAATATCTTTATTATATGCGAATAAATAATCCGCTTGAAAAAGATTTCGATACAATAGAATCTGAAAAAATAAAAGTAGGACTTTATGCCGGTAGAACAAGAGAACTTAATACATTAAAAAGTTTAGAAATAATGGCAAGTTCCAACTATATAATAAAAGACGAAAAAATGGGTCATATTTTAGCAGGAAACGCTAAAGAATTAAGAACCTTGAATTTTGATGAAGAAATAAAAGCCTTAAACATAAAAAACAAATGGGGTAATACACAATTTTCTGCAAAAAGACCTTTTTGGATAATGCCAGAAAAAAAAGGTGCAACAGTACTTTTAAAGAATGTTCGTCCATTAAATATTTTGGGTGCAGATTATAGCGATAAAGAAATTAAAGGTGATGTTTTAATTATCCCAAATAAAGAAGGTGCTATTGTAGTAGCCGAAATGACTTTAGAAGATTATTTGCCTTCAGTACTTTTAAACTCTGCTAAACAGGTTAAAAACCCAGAAGTTTTAAAAGCACTAGCTATAATAATTCGGTCTAATGTGATGGCGAAAAACAAGCAAAATTCCAGTGAATATTTTGCTTTAACAGATAATGAATTGTTTGGTATTTATGGTGGTGTTAATAAAGAAAATTTACCAGTTAAAAATGCAGTTAGACAAACAAAAGGCATACACCTTTTAAAAGACGATAATTTAGATATGGTGGACTTTTATAGCTCTTGTGGTGTATTAACAGAACAGGGAATAAAAAATACTAATGAGGATATTGCTTTTGAATATTCTTATTCCAATATTTTAAAATATTTAATATCTAATCCACCTAAAGATTTATTTTCAGCACCAAAAGATCCTACAAAATGGTCTACCGTTAAATGGCTTTATATGTTTGACACAAATCAAATATTCAGAAGACTTAAACAAAACTACGAATTTTCTAAAGAACTTTTAGGTATAAAAATTTCTAGAAGAAGTGACGGCGGAAGAGTAGAAAGTGTAAAATATACGGTTAAAGATTCCAAAAAACAAAATAAAATAATAGAAGTTAACGATATAGAAGAAAATTTATTTATATTGGGAGCAGGTTCGATAAGATCTAACTTATTTACAATAATACCAATACATAGATTGGGTAAATTTAGCGAAATTTTAATTATTGGTTACGACACTGGGCTAGGCAAAGGTTTATGTGTAGCAGGAGCTCAGGGTTTGGAAGCTCAGGGGAAAAACTATAAAGATTTACTTAAATATTATCTACCAAATTATACTGTTAAAGACCCTAATAGACAAGCTGTAAAAAAAGCTCCTATTAAACAAACCCCCAAAGAAGAGAAGAAGAGGTTCTTATTTTTTTAAAATAGACAATGTCACAAAAGCAGAAATCTAAAATACTATATATCATTACTAAGCTGGAGCTGGGGGGCGCACAGAAGCTCGTCCTATATAGCGCAGAAAACCTAGATAAATCGAAATTTGACACCTACCTTTGTGCAGGTAAAGGTGGCTTGCTTAAAAGTGATATTAAAGACGATAAAATATTTTATGCTAAGAATTTAGTTCGTCAAATTTCGCCTGTAAGAGATATTTTTGCAGTGTTTGAACTTGCCAAAATTATAAAACAAATAAAACCAAATATCGTGCATACAAATTCTTCCAAAGCTGGAATACTTGGTAGGATAGCCTGCAAGTTCTCGGGTTTGAAAGATACAAAAGTTGTACACACATTTCATGGCTTTGGGTTTAATAGCAAACAATTTTTTCTTATTCGCTATTTTTATATTTGGATAGAAAAATTGTTCGCACATTTCGCAGACACCCTAATTTTTGTTTCTAAAGATAATATGGAAACTGCGCAAAAATATAAAATAGGTAAACGAAACAAACATAAATTAATACGAGTTGGTATAGAGTTTGAAACCGTAAATATAAATAAATCTGAAAAGTTAAAAGAACTTGGCATAAAAGAAAACGCAAAAATAATTACAAGTATTGGTAATTTTAAACTTCAAAAAAACCCACTACATTTTGTAAAAATAGCTAATGAAGTTTTAAAGAAACATCCTAATACATATTTCTTATTTATCGGCGACGGAGAGCTAAGAAAAAAGACCGAAAAACTTATCAAACATTTTGATATTAGTAAAAATTGCAAACTACTTGGCTGGCGAAAAGACGGCGCCGAAATATTATCAATTTCGCATCTTTATATTATGACATCGCTTTGGGAAGGTTTGCCTATGACATTGGTTGAAGCTTTTAATCAGCACCTGCCGTCAATTTGTTATGGCACAGATGGCGTCAACGATATTCTTACAACTGGACACAATGGATTTTTGGTAGAGCGAAAAAACTGGCAACAATCTGCCAGATATATAAGCAAGGTATTGGAAGACGAAAATTTGTATGAACATTTAAAACAAAATGTAGAGGGTATGAATTTAGAAGAATTTAAAATAGAAAACATGCTAAAACAAACTGAAA
>JABHZW010000046.1 GCA_018656005.1 Candidatus Pseudelusimicrobium marinum
AGGGAAAGAAAATTTCAAAATAACAGAAATTTGCCCCATAACAGAATGCGGTAAACATGGTATCTGCTTTTTAGAAAAGCTAGAAAATTTGCCAACATTAGAAAAATTAACAGCAGGTTGTGTTATGATTCCAGAGGAAGCCAATAAAAAAGATTTCAAATTTTCTGGCAATATTTTATATTGCGAAAATGTGAAAATTGCTTTTATGAAACTTCTAAAATATGTAGACAAAATTTCAGACCGTCACCCAAAAACTGTAAGTAGTAAAGCAGAAATTTCCCAAAAAGCTAAAGTAAGCACAACAGCAAGCATAGGTGCGTTTTCTGTTATAGAAAATGGTGCGGAAATTGGTGATAATTCTATAATTTATCCAAATGTTTATATTGGTAAAGATGTCAAAATTGGGGCAGGGTGTATAGTGTATCCAAATGTTGTTATAAGAGAAGCCTGTGCACTTGGAAACAATGTGATATTGCAACCAGGTTGCGTAATTGGTGGCGATGGTTTCGGTTATGTGTTTGATGGTAAGATGCATCAAAAAATACCTCAAATAGGTAGAGTTTTGATTGAAGATGATGTAGAAATTGGCGCTAATACCACAATAGACAGAGCAACTTTGAAAGAAACATTTATCGGCAAAAATTCCAAGATAGATAATCTTGTACAAATAGGTCATAATGTGAAGTTGGGTACTAGTTGTATAATAATTTCGCAAACAGGTATAGCAGGTAGTGTTGAAGTTGGACAGGGTACAATAATATCTGGTCAAACAGCTATTAAAGACCATGTGAAAATAGGTAAATTTAATACCATAGGACCAAGAACAGGTATTATGAAAGATACAAAAGATAAAGAAACTTTATTTGGTTTTCCACCAACAACACCAGGCGAATATTTTAAAATTCAAGCAGTAGTGATGAAACTACCAAAAATATATAAATTGTTAAAAAAGAAATTTAAAGATGAACTATAAAAAAACTCTTAATAAGGAAATTATAATAACTGGTGTTGGGATACATACAGGGCTTAATTGTGAGGCCAAATTTGTACCCCAAGAAACTGGCGAGGGTATAATTTTTCATTATAAAGGGCAAAAAATACCGGCTAAGCTAGAAAATGTAAGTAGCACAGAACGGGGTACAAATTTGGCTGTCAATGGTGCAGAAATATTTACAATAGAGCATATATTATCCTCGTTATATGCAATGGGTATTACAGATGTAGATATTTTTCTAAACGCACCAGAGCCACCGATATTAGATGGTAGTTCTATAGATTTTTTAAATAAATTTTTAGAAGTTGGCACAAAAGATTTAAAACAAGAAAGAGAAGTGCTAACTGTAAACAAAAAAATAGAATATTTGCATAAAGAAATTTATTATAGCATAGAACCTTCAAACGAAACTATATTTGAATTTGAATTTATACATCCACATCCATTAATACAAAAGCAAACATACAGTTTTTCGTTTAATTTAGAAAATTATAAAAACGAAATCGCAACTGCAAGAACATTTGGGTTCGAGGAAGAATTGGAATATCTAAAAAAATCAGGACTTGCAAAAGGTGCAAGTTTAGAAAATGCTGTGCTTATAAAAAAAGATGGATATTCTTCCCCCCTTCGTTTTGAAAACGAACTTGTAAGACACAAAATTATAGATTTAATTGGCGACTTAAGTCTAATGGGTAAAGAATTTAAAAATGTTAAAATAAAATCTATCTGCGGTGGACACAAACACAATATTGCATTCGCAAAAAAACTGCAGGAAAAACTGGGAGGGTAATGAAATGTCAAACAAAGAAGATTTAAAATTTTTATTAGAAAAAGAACCTGTGGAAACTATCAATCAGGACGAAATTAAAGAAAGAATTCCACACAGAGAACCATTTTTATTTTTAGATAGGTTAGATACAATAGAAAACCTAAAATATGCAATAGGCATAAAGAAATTGACGGGAGAAGAGGATTTTTTCAAAGGACATTTCCCTTCAAAACCCGTAATGCCAGGCGTTTTAATTTTAGAAGCTATGGCTCAAACAACTGGCGCTATGATAATGGGCGATGCCAAATGGGCAGGACATCTTGCATATTTTATCAGCATAGACAGTGCCAAATTTAGAGGCATGGTTTGTCCAGGCGACGAACTTAAAATGGTAATTTCGGTTTTAAGGCTTGGCAAAATAACAAAAATTTTCGCACAAGCATTTGTTGAAGGAAAATTAGTAACCGAAGCAAAACTAAATTTTATTATCGGAGAAAAAAATGAGTAATATTCACCCAACAGCTATAATAAATAAATCTGCAAAACTACACGAAAGTGTGCAAGTGCAACCTTATGCCATAATTGGCAAAAATGTAACTATAAAAGCAAATAATATCATAGGTCCTTTTTGCATAATAGAAAATGCGGATATTGACGAAGGAAACGAATTTTTAGCACATGTTTGCGTAGGCACACCACCACAAGATTTTGGTTATGATAAAAATCTAAAAACAAT
>JABHZW010000023.1 GCA_018656005.1 Candidatus Pseudelusimicrobium marinum
ATTTTATTGGCTGTTGAAAATAAATATCAAACAGCATTTTTAGCACCTACAGAAATCTTGGCAGAACAACATTTTATGACAATGAAAAAATTTCTTAACGGATTAGATGTCAATTTTGAAATTTTAACATCCAAAACCACAACTAAAAAGAAAAAAGAAATTATAGAAAAATTATCAAATGGCGAAATTGATATTTTGGTAGGTACGCATGCGATTATAGAGCCTAATATTAAATTTAAAAACTTAAAATTGGCTGTGATAGACGAACAACATAAATTTGGCGTCAAACAGCGGGCAATACTTAAAAATAAGGCTAAAGAAATTGATCTATTAACTATGACAGCTACTCCTATCCCAAGAACCTTAGCACTTGCCTTTTACGGGGATTTAGATGTATCCACAATAAAAGAACTCCCCCCCGGTAGAAAAGAAATTTTTACCTGCGAAGCCAATCAAGAACTCGCACTTGAAAAAGCCAAAGAAGAAGTGGCCAAAGGCAGACAAGTTTATATGGTTTATCCAATAATTGAAGAAAGCGACAAGTTGGCAGTAAAACCTGTAAAAGAAGAATTTGAAAAACTTTCTAAAGGCGAACTAAAAGATTATAAGCTTGAAATGCTTCACGGACAGATGAGCGGTAAGGATAAACAAAAAGTTATGCAAAAATTTATAGATAAAGAAATAGATATTTTGCTCGCCACGCCCGTTATTGAAGTGGGGATAGATGTTAAAAATGTAACTTTAATGATTATCCAAAACGCGGAGCGTTTTGGATTAGCCAGCTTACATCAACTTAGAGGACGAATAGGGCGTGGCGAGCATCAAAGCGAATGTCTATTAGTACCGGGAGAACAAGCTGGTAAAAATAATGAACGAATAAAAATAATGTGTAAAACTAATGACGGCTTTATTATTGGCGAAAAAGATATTGAACTTCGCGGACCAGGAGAAATTTTGGGTACTCGTCAACATGGCGAAATAGAATTTAAAACAGCAGACCTTGTGAAAGATAAAGATATGCTCGCTTGGGCTGTAGAAGATAGAGATTTCTTACTTCAACAAGATCCTTCACTTTCTCATCTAGAAAACCAAAACTTTAAAGAACGATTGCTAGAACTTTATAACAAACATTGGCACATGATAGACTTATCTTAACAAAACTATATAAAAAGTTTTAAAAAAATAAATTAAAAACTTGCAAAAAGTATGTTTTAATTTGGTAAAATTTTATTGTAGCGTGTTTACACGCGTTACGACTTGTATAAAAAGAGCCGGGGTGCTGGAATTGGTAGACGGGGCGGTCTCAAACACCGTTGGTCGTAAGATCGTGAGGGTTCGAGTCCCTCTCCCGGTAGAAGTTTATATGAGCTCCCGTGAGAATGCCTGCTGATTTATTTCAGCAGGCATTCTTCGTTGTGCCAAGAAAATTATTTAATAAAAATTTAACCAGAAGACGAAGTAGAATATGGACAGCGATTTTTAAATCCACAATGTTCGCAGTGTTCTGTGTTAGGATAAAATTCTTCCGCTAATATTTTTTTACCAACAGAAGTTATAGTTTCTAAAGTTTTATTATCATCGAAATCTTTAAAGTCTGTACTTATAATTTCAGAAAATGCTAACAACCATAAACTGGATTTCCCTTTTTTCATATTCCATGCTTTTCGAGCACCTAAAGTGTAAATGGCAAGTTGTAAACTATCTTTAACATCATAAGTTTTATCCATTTCAAGCCCAGTTTTATAATCTATAACATCGAAACTATCGTCTGCAAATTTGTCTACACGATCTATCTTGCCTCTTATAATCCATTCTTGATGCGATATTATAAATTCCTTTTCTATATATTTTACTGTGCCTTTACATTTTTTTTGAAGTGCTAAAAAGTTAGCTAAAATTTGTTTACCTTTTAAAAAATATTCGTTTTGTTCTTGCGCATTTTTATAACCACCAGCTATCCAACAATCGTTATAATAATCTAAAATAAGTTCGTCTTTATTGCCTTCTTCGTGATACATTTCAAGTGTTCTATGTAAACTTACACCAAGCGAACCGCCAGCAGTTAAGCCTTCCCTTTTGCCTTCAACATATTTATATTTATATAAGGTAGGACAACTTTGATATGCCCTAATTTTTGAATAGTTTAGTTCTTTGTCTTTATAATCAAACATTTATTATTTAGATTCCTTTGAATATTTAAGAAAATCAATTCTGGTATCGCCATACTTTTCTGTTCGGTAAAGTTCTAAATTTTTTGGTATTTTAAACTCTTCGTTTTGATGATGTTGACAAATTATTGTGCCACCATTTGCTAACAATTCATTTTTGGCGATATCTTTTAAAACAGGTTCTGTTAGGCTCAGTTCTCTATTGTCAGCCAGTCGATATGGAGGCCCCATATAGATAATATCAAAACCTTGCTCGTCTGTATGATTGTAAAGAAATTTTACACCTTTTAAAATATCGCATTTACAAACTTTCGCCCTATCTGCAAAGCCAAGATTGTCTAAATTTTTTTGTATGGTTTTAATACAAGCAATTTCCCGTTCTGCAAAAACTACTTTCATAGCATTTCTAGATAATGCCTCTAAACCTACATTGCCTGTGCCAGCAAATAAATCTAAAAAAATACTGCCTGAAATTTGTGGGCGAATAATATCAAATAACGATTGTTTCATCCTATCTGAAATTGGTTTTACCATCATTTTTTTAGAAACCGAAAATAGTTTCCTGCCTTTTGCTGTTCCTGCAATTATCCTCATTTTGTTTCCCTATATGGTACTTGAAGTAAATTTATTTTAGCATCGGATTTTTTTACTAGCACATATTCTGGCGGTAAATTATCGCCTGCAAGGGCGGCTACACTTGTTATGTATTCTATTGTAAGAATATCGTTTTTTTCGTATTTATCCACAATTTGAAGTATATTGTTTGGCATTCCATTTGATGGAGTTATGTAAATTAATTTATGTGTTTCAAAATTTATATTTTTAGGATACCCATTATTTCCATATTGGTTTTTAAAATTATTATACTCTGTTATATTTTGTATCGTCTTATGGTCAACAGGAATTAAAACCATAGTAATACCGGAAGTTTGATTTTTAGTGGAATAATTTACTGGTTTTTTTTCTGAAGGATTATCGTCTAAATGTATAGCATTTTCGTCTGGTTTTTTAGGTTCGTCAGCTATTGGTGTGCCAAGTTCAAATTGCTCGCCCGCTATTACATATATATTGGATTCCGATGAATGTTTTGCCTGAAGTTCTGCCAAAAGTTCTTCTTTTCTTTGGTTAAGACTAGCTTCTCTTTGAGCTAATGCTTGTTGTAAAAATTGAGCATTTTCGTCTAACACAAAGTTTTCTATTGTTTCGGTTTCTGACACAGGGGCATCGTTAACTTTTATGTTTTTGAAAGGGAATTTAAAATATACAAACAACGCAAACAAAATTGCTACGCTAGCTGAAATTAAAAACTTTTCTTTTTTTTTCATATTTTTCCTAGATCCTGAAACAAGTTCAGGATGACAGCGGGGGCTATTTTTTATATTCTGCTACTATTAAACTTTTTAAACCACCACGAGGTGCAAAGTTAGCTATAATTTTTGCTTTTTTAGGTTTACATGCACTAACAACATCTTTTAAAATTTTGTTTGCGATGTTTTCCATAAATATACCCATATCTCTATATTCCAACATATAATATTTAAGCGATTTTAGCTCTAAACAAAGTTTGTCTGGTGTATAAATTATTACAATTTCCCCACAATCTGGTAAACCAGTTTTTGGGCATACACTACTAAATTCTGGATACGAAATATTTATTTCATAATTATTTTTATACTGATTTTGCCAACAAGCGATTTTAGGAAGCTTTGCACTATCCTGCGTTTTTGCATGACGAGTAGTGTAATTAAAATCTATATCTGTTATTTTATTTTTTTTCATACTATTATATTATTTAATCTCCTGGAATTTAGAACTATAGCACCCACTCCTAACATAATATATAGAAGTATAAAGTCCGTACCAAAACTTAGCGAACCTGCTATTATACCCAAAATTATTATATTAAAAATAAACGCTATTATTATATTTTCTATAATGGTTTTGCTCACTATTTTGTTAATTTTCACAAGGTCTGCAATCGCAAAAAGATCTTTTCTTGTTATGACGATATCTGTCCAATCTATATAAATATTAGCACCAGAAAAATATGCAACACTAATATCTGCTTTTAAGAGTGCGGGGATATCGTTAAACCCGTCGCCAATCATAATGGTTTTCCTACCAAGTTTTTTTACACTTTCAATAATATGTGCTTTATCTTGCGGAAGTATACCCGCTTTGTATGCTTTTATGCCAGATATATTTGCAAAAAAGTTTACCACATGTTCATTATCGCCAGAAAGTATTACAGTTTCCATACCTTGCTTTTGGATAAAAGAAATAGTTTCTTTAGTTTTTGGTCTTATTCTATCTTCAAAGGCTATATAACCTATATATTTGCCCGCTAAAGATACATAGAATTTAGTTTTGTTTGTTTCTTTTAAATTAGCTGGCATTTTTACTTTACTATCTTCTAGCCAACTTTTTCGACCAGAAAGTATTTGCCCCAAAGTACTTGATACAGAAACACCCAAACCGGGGAAAATTTCTGCACTTTTAACTTCTTCGCTAACTGTAAAATTATGTTCCTGTGCATATTCTTTTACCGCTTTTGAAAATATACTTTTTGTATAACTATTAGCTAAAATTGCACATTCTATAAGTTGTTGTTTTTTGTCCTCAGATATTGCTTTAATTTCTGATACCTTTAAATCACCATAGGTTAGAGTACCGGTTTTGTCTAGGAAGATAACATCTGTGCTATCTAAATCTTGCAAGATACCTTTATTTTTTATACTAATTTTTAATTTTTCTGCACCCTGTCCGCTATAAAATAAAACAGACCACGATGCAAATAACATACCGGCAGGAAAAGATAAAAATAGTATTGTTAAAAATACTCCTAAAGAAAATTCCCAACCCTTACCAACAAACATAAATATGCCTGATGCTACAAAACTTGCAATGAAAATTAATGGGAATACCATACCAGACAAATTGTCCATAAAACTTCTATAAACTATTTTACTGCTTTTTGTTTTTTTGATATTTTTTATAATCTCATAAATCTTACTTGCCTTTAACGGATGCTTTGCAATTATTGTTATTGTGTCAGATTTATTGGTAGTACCAGCATAAACATTAGCACCAACGGCTTTTTGCGAATAAATAACATTACCTGTTATCAGCCCGTCGTCGACTAAGCTAGAACCGTGGGTTATTTTACCATCGCAAGGTATTTTTTCGCCTGGATAAACTTTTAAAATATCGCCTTTAACAATTTCTGTGGCGAAAATTCTTTTTTCTTTATTTTTTGCAATTTGCAATCTGCCAGACTTTGGTAATATACTGTTTAGCTTATCTATACTATAAAAACTTCTCTCTATATCTTTTACTTCTTTACATTTAATAAAATTGGCAAATGTTAGTATGAAACAAATTTCTGCAAACAAATTTTCTACTACACCAAACATATTAAAATCGAAAAACATGTGAAACATAGTATAAACATAACCTGCAAATAAACTTAATGTTATGGCAACTTCAAAACTAAATTTAAAACTAAATATATCTGTAGATGCTTTACTATAAAAACCACTTCCACAGAAAAATAAACATATCGAACATATTATTGCCATCATAAAGCTAGAAAAATCAAAAAATAAAGCCAGCAACATTAAGCCCAAAAATAATAAACCAGCATAAAATCTGGTTTCGTATAATTTGGACGGATAAACACCAACATTTTTCATAATTAAATACCATTCTTCATTTTATTGAAGATACCTTTTAAAATAATTTTAAATTTTTATTTATACAAATTAAAAATTAAAGAAACCTTCCCATTACTATCTTTTTTCTGCCTTCTATGGTTTTTAGGTTTTCTAATTTTTCTTTATATCTTTTTGCATTCTTCTTATCAAACCTTAGACAAAATATATAGTCTTTTCTGGCTGCTAACGGGTCGGTTAAAGCTAGTATATCCCCTCGTAATTCGTAGTTAGGAATATATGCATTAGCAAGTTCTATAGCTTTGTTAACATCATTTAATGAACCTTCATAATCGCTTAGCTTAAAGAACATTTCAGACCTATAATGATATGCAAGTCCCCAAGTAGGTTCTAGATGAATTGCGATATCAAAATCTTGCAAAGCGTTTAAATATGCTTCTAATTTAGCATATGATTTACCTCGTTCTATATAAGCATATGCATTGCCTGGTTGCTGATCTATAACTATATTAAAATCTGTTATTGCTTCTATATAATATCCCATTTGGAGAAGTATCAAACCACGATTATACAATGCCAATGGATGATATGGCATAAGTTCTGTTGCTTTATTAATATCTTTTAAAGCAGAAGATGCATTACCTAAATTAAAAGAGGCAATTGCTCTATTTACCCGTGCTGTATAATAATTTTCGTCTAGAATTACGGCTCTGTTTAAATATTCCAGAGCTGTATAATATTTGTCTTCATCTATATATAAAGCACCTAAATTGCTATAAACTTCTGGGAACGAAGAATTTAAGGTTATTGCTTTTATATAATCTTTTTGAGCTAAATCTTTTTTACCAAGTCGTTCGTTAATTATACCTCGGTTATTGTAGGCAAGATAACTTTTTGGATTAATTTTTATAACCTCTGTATATAATGTTCTTGCTTTAGAATATTGTCCTTTTTTTGTTAAATATTCTGCTTTTTTAAATAAGCTGTTCTCTTTAGAACAACCTGTTATTAATAAAATTGAAATTACTAATAAAAATATTAAATTTTTCTTCATATTAACTTTTCCTCCCCTTTTTACTAAAACTTACTGCATAAGCCCAGCCAAGCATTATTGCACCGATAGTTATGGAAGTATCTGCTATATTAAAAACTGGCCATACTTTAAAGTCTAAAAAATCTACCACATATCCTAGTAGTACTCTATCATATAGATTACCAAGTCCTCCAGCAAAAATCAATAAATAGCCGAGGTTGGCTTTTTTGCCTAAACTAGCAACATCTGTTTTAAGCCAGACAAGTGCGAACAATACTAAAAGGGTGATAAATAACAGAGCAAAGTTGCTTTGTTGCATTATGCCAAAAGCAGCACCATGGTTTGCTACAAATGTTAGGTGGAAATATTTGAATATCTCTATACCACCACTTTTTACGGAGACAAGATAATTGGTAGCCCATATTTTTGTTATTCTGTCTAAAAGAAATACTGCAAAAATGACAATAATGTCATTTTTGCTAAAACTTTTTATATTATCTTTTATTTCTTTAAAAAAACTCATATTATGTTAAACTTTTCTCTTTTTTAATAACATTTAAACATCTGCCACAGACATCTGGGTGTTCTTTATTTTCGCCGACATCTTTATGCCAACGCCAACATCTATCGCATTTATCACCTTCTGCATTTAGAACTTCAACTTCTAATGGATTGTCAGAATGGGTGTCTGAAATTAATGCTTCGGAAATTATTGCAACCTCTGACCATAATGGCAAAGTGCTTTCTAAAAACTTTTTGGTTTCTGTATCGTTAGTTTTAAATAATACTTTTGCAGCAGAACTTGAACCTATTATTTTCTTTTCTCTTGCTTCTTCTAAAGCTTTTAAAACTTTTAGACGAATTGCACGAATTTTATCCCATTTATCCTCTATATCTGTACCTGCATGATACGATGCTTTTTGTGGGATTTTAGCTAAGAAAATACTTTCTTCTAAATCTTTACCACATGGTAATTTTTTAAGTTCTTGCCATGCTTCTTCTGTTGTGAAAGATAAAACTGGTGCTAGTAAAAGTAAAATGGTTTTTACAATTTCATCTAACACGGTTTGTGCAGATCTTCTTTCGGGAGCATCTGTGCCGAGAGTGTATAAGCGATCTTTACTAGAATCTAGCAAGAAGCTGGATAAATCTAAAATACAAAAATCTGTTATCTGTCTTACAGCTTTTCTAAATTGATAACCGTCATAACTTTTTTTGACATCAGTTATAAGAGTGTCCAATTTGTTAAGCATATACTTATCCATTTCTGTTAAATTGTCCGAAGAAATTTTGTGTTTCTTTGGATTATAATCGAACAAGTTGCCTAAGCCGTATCTTATTGTGTTTCTAAGTTTTCTATAGGTATCAATTGCGGTTCCCAAAATTTCTTCGGACAATCTGATATCCTCAGTATAATCTGCAAGAGAAACCCATAATCTTAAAATATCTGCACCGTATTTGTTTATTACATCGTGTGGAGAAACAACATTACCTAAACTTTTATGCATTGCTTTGCCATTATGATCTAATACAAAACCATGTGTTAAAACTTTTTCATAAGGTGCTTTATTATGTAATGCCATCGACGGGATAAGTGAAGTTTGGAACCAACCTCGATGCTGATCGCTACCTTCAAGATATAAACTTGCAGGATATTTTATACCTCTTTGTTTTAAAACAGCATTCCAAGAAACGCCACTATCAAACCAGACATCTAAAATATCTGTTTCTTTTCTGAAATTTTTACTACCACATTTACATTTTAAATTTTTACCTGTAAGTTGCTCGACAGATTCTTCAAACCAAAAGTCCGTACCATTTGCCATTGCTTTTGCTTTGATACTATCAAAAAGTTTTTTATCTTTTTGAACTGCATCGCATTCTTTACAATAAATTACTGGTATTGGACTTCCCCAAAATCGCTGACGGGATAAACACCAATCTGGTCTTACTTCTACCATAGAAGTTATTCTGCTTTCCGAAAATGCTGGCACCCATTTAACTTTTTTTATTTCTGCTAATGTTTTTTTTCTTAAATCTTTTGTATCCACACCCAAAAACCATTGTTCTGTTGCTCTAAAAATAACTGGTTTTTTACATCGCCAACAATGTGGATAACTGTGGGATATTTCACCACTGCCAAGTAAATTGCCAAGCTCTTCTAATCTTTCAACAACTTTTGGATTGGCTTTAAAAATATGTTGCCCTGCAAATTCGCCAGCTTCTTTAGTGAAAACACCTTTTTCGTTGACTGGGCAGAAAATATCTAAATTGTTTTTAATACCTGCATAAAAATCGTCCTCACCATGTCCCGGTGCTATGTGTACAATACCTGTGCCACTATCCATTGCGACAAAATCGGTAGTAATTACCTTTCGCTCTTCTTTGTTCAACGGATGTATATATTTCAAACCAACTAATTTTTTGCCCGCTATCTTACCGATTTTGTCGCAAGATAGTTTGCAATCTTTAATAAACTCATCAGCAAGTTTATCTGCTACTATTAGAGTTTTTTCTTTGGTTTTAAGTAGAACATAATCCTCGTCGTCTGCCACGGCAGATGCCATATTTGCGGGGATTGTCCAAGGTGTTGTCGTCCAAATTACTATGGACGCTTTTTTACCTTTAACTTCTTCTTTTAAATCAAAAGCTATGAAAATTGAAGTAGAATTTTTATCTTTATATTCAGTTTCGGCATCTGCAAGTGCGGTTTCACAACTTGGACACCAGTAAATAGATTTTTTACCTTTATAAATATATTCTTTATCAAGCAAGTCTAAAAAGCTGGAAATAATTGTGCCTTCGTAGTCGTTAGACATTGTCAAATATGGATTATCCCATTCAGCTTGTATACCTAGTCTTTTAAATTCTTCTCTTTGGATATCTACAAATTTTTCTGCAAAAACTCTTGCTTTCTTTCTAAAATCCACAATATCTGTGATATGTTTTTTATCGGTTTTGAGTTCTTTCATTAAAGTTTGTTCAATAGGCAGACCATGACAGTCCCACCCCGGAACAAAGGGGCTATAATGCCCGTTCATACTGACAAATTTTACAACCATATCTTTTAAAATTTTATTTAGAGAATGCCCGATATGAGTATGTCCGTTTGCATACGGAGGACCATCGTGAAGGATAAAAGGTTTATTACTTTTATTTTTTTCAAGCATTTTGTTATATAGATCTAATTTATTCCAAAAGTCTATGATGCCAGGTTCTTTTTTGGAAAGTCCTGCTCTCATAGGAAAATCTGTTTTAGGTAATAGTACTGTTTTTGAATATTTATTCTCTTTGCTCATTTGCTAATTGTCCTTTATGTTGATAACTTGTTATATTAATTATTATACTATTTATATGGCAAAAAAATTAAGCTCCAATATGGAAGATTATCTTGAAGCAATCATAAGTACCTGCAAAAAGAAAGGTTATGCTCAGGTTAAGGATATTAAGAATGCACTGGATGTCAAAATGCCTAGTGTCACAGGTGCTCTTACTAAACTAAAACAGCATAAATTGATAACTCAGGAAAAGTATGGACATATCCATTTAACCCCTGAAGGCACCAAAGTAGCAGAGGAAATAGAGCAAAAACACAAAACTTTAGTGAAATTTTTGACAGATATACTGAAAATAGACAAAAAGACCGCCGAAACCGATGCCTGTAAGATGGAACACATCATAAGCCCTAAGACTTATGAGAAAATAAAACAATTCAAAAAATAAATCCCTCCCCCTCATTTCATTCGGGTACTCCATTTACAAAAGGGAGAAAAACAGAGATTGCCACGGCGATAAATCGCCTCGCAATGACAATGTTTTTACAAAGGATTTTTCTGTTTTTTCCTCTCCCTTTGGGTCGGGGACCCAGCCTCTGGGAGAGGAGCGACTAGTTCGAAGAACTAGCGAGGTGAGGGCTATGTTTCATAACTTATAAATGTATATAGAAACAAAGAAGCATAGCCCTCACCCCAACCCTCTCCCAAAGGGAGAGGGAGTAAACTTTTTCACAAATTCGCAAAGGGAGAGGGAGTAAAAACAAGAAATTTTTACTTCACGGTTTTTACGAGTATTTTGAGATGAAAACGAGGAAAAGACACCCGAAGAATACCGTGAGTGGGGTTTACCCCCGAGTATTTAAGGGTGGCTTTGACAAAGTTGTCACTCAAAAGACGAAGTAAAAAAATAACTATTGACATAATTTACTTGTAATGTTATTCTAATGGTATAAGCAGTAAGCAAAAAAAAAGCGGTAGAAATCTTGTGAGAGGTTTCTGTTTTTTTTACCCTAAAAAATTTAATTTTTTAATTACGAAAAATTAAAAGAACAATAATTAAAAAGAACAAAGAACAATAAAAAAGAATAAAAAACTTTGCAAGTATTTTGAGATGATTTTTTATTTTCTCTGCGACGACTAGTAGGTCGGTAGAGCGAGTGAATACGAGCACCCCTACTCGAGGAGCAGAAAAATAAAAAAGCACTCAAAAGACGAAGCAAACGGAGGATAAGAAGATGTCAGATTATGCTAAAAACTTCATGGAAGAAATAGTAAGAAAGAATCCAGCTGAAAAAGAATTCCATCAAGCAGTAGAAGAAGTAGTACACTCACTTTTACCAGTGTTGGAAAAACATCCAGAGTACAAAGAAGCAAAAATTTTGGAAAGAATCGTAGAACCAGAAAGAGTAATTTTGTTTAGAGTACCATGGGTAACAGATAAAGGCGAAGTAAAAGTAAACAAAGGTTTCAGAGTTCAGTTTAACAGCGCTTTAGGCCCATACAAAGGTGGTTTAAGATTTCACTCAAGTGTAAACTTAGGTGTCTTGAAATTTTTAGGTTTCGAACAAGTGTTCAAAAACTCCTTAACAACCCTACCATTAGGTGGCGGTAAAGGTGGAACAGACTTCGAAGCAAGAGGCAAAAGTGACGGCGAAGTAATGAGATTTTGTCAAGCTTTCATGAGCGAACTTTGCAGACATATCGGTCCTAACACAGATGTACCAGCAGGCGATATCGGTGTAGGCGGAAGAGAAATCGGTTATATGTTTGGTCAATACAAAAAAATCAAAAATGCTAACGAAGGTATCTTAACAGGTAAAGGCCTAACATGGGGCGGAAGTTTGATAAGAACTGAAGCAACAGGTTATGGTGCAGTATACTTTGCAGAAGAAATGATGAAAACAAGAAACGACAGCTTGAAAGGTAAAACATGTATCATCTCTGGTGCAGGTAATGTTGGTATATTCGCAATTGAAAAAATCAATGAACTCGGTGGTAAAGTTGTAGCAATGACAGACTCTCAAGGTATGGTACACGACCCAGAAGGTATTGATTCAGAAAAATTAGAATACTTAAAAGACTTAAGATTCGTAAAAAGAGGAAGAATTAAAGAGTATGCAGAAAAATATGCAAGCGCAACTTTCTTCCCAGGTAAAAAAGCATGGCACATCAAATGTGACGCAGCTTTCCCAACCTCACACGAAAATGAATTAGAAGAAGAAGATGCAAAAGCATTAATAGCTAACGGATGTTTCTGTATATCCGAAGGTTCAAATATGCCAAGCGTACCAGCCGCAGTAGAATTATTTGTAAAAGAAAAAATTCTATATGGTCCAGGTAAAGCAGCAAATGCTGGTGGTGTAGCAGTTTCTGGTTTAGAAATGAGCCAAAACTCTATGAGATATTCTTGGTCAAGAGAAGAAGTGGACACAAAATTAAAAGACATCATGAACAAAATCCACACAGCTTGTGTAGTAGCAGCTAAAGAATACGGCGTAGAAGGCAATTATGTAGACGGTGCAAACATTGCAGGTTTCAAAAAAGTTGCTGAAGCTATGTTACAACAAGGCATTGTATAGTTTTTTTACAGCGTCTTTCGGTTAAATTTTAATTTTTTTGCTCCTAAAGTAGGGTGCTCGCTTTGCTCGCTCGTTCCTTCCTACTAGTCGTCGCAAAGAAAACAAAAATTTAGCACGAAATACTTGTAAAAAATAACACCTTATAAGTTAAGTTTAACTTAATTTAGAATGACCCCCAATCACACGTGTGATTGGGGGTTTTTTTATTTTTAAATATTAATTTATTTGTTAGAAAGTTTTATTCTTCTTTTTTTACTTCTTCTAACACTTCTCTTAAAAGTTTTTCCTTATCTACTTTTTTCTCTAAAACATTGTTTTCTTCTAACAGCTTTTTCGTGGTGTTGTTATAAGAAACTCCCAAATTATTTAAATAGTTAACCATAGAATATTTAATGATATTATCAAGGTCTACATTTTTTCCATAACTAAAAGCATTAAAATCTGCTTTTGTTATAAGAAAATCTATAAAGCTTAACCCAGATTTTGTTTTTGCAGAAACATCTGCTTTTTGGTTGTCCACAAGCTCTTTTAACATTTTCAAACTTTTAGCAAAAAATATTTTTGGAATACCATCACCTGTTTTATCGTTTACATCTACCTCTTCTAAAGAGTTAAGGTGTTTTACAGCTTCTATACTATCCCTTATTATTGCAACAGTTAAGGCATCGCACATATATCCAAAATAATAAACTTCTTTATCAATTTTTATAAAAGCACCTGTAAAACCTGTTGTTAAAAATTTTAATGTTTCAATAGGAGTATTTTTCCTTTCTATATAAACAATTTCTCCATTTTCATATTTAATTGTACGAGCTAAACCTATAGTAAAAAAAACAGGCAAAACGCTAAATTCTTCACCATCGAGTGTAAATTTCTTCTCTAAGTTAATATCTGCACCGTTGCCTAAAGCACTCACTATAGGTACTAGGCTACCTTCACTTATTCCGCTTTCCAAAATTTCTTGATACTCTTGTTTAGTTTTTTTCTCTCCGTATCCTTGGGCATAAGAAGTAACTATACCCAACATTGATACTGCAAATAAAAGCACTATTATTTTTGATGTTAATTTTTTCATCTTATTTCTCCTTGTTTATAATTAGTATATATTATTTACTATGATATAGCATACTCATTCTTTTAGCAACTTAAATGCTTTATTTTTTATATTATATATGTATGAATGCAAATATAAAAAATAAAGAAACTCCTTTTAAGTTTAAAGGTTACGAACACCTTATGAAGAAACGGATTCGCCGTGTTTTACTTGTGGCGGTTCCTTATGATTCTTTTTTGCTAACTCAAGACGAAAACATTACAGAAATTATCGCTCAAGAATATATGGACCTAAATCTCCATTACACACCAGATATCACAAAAGCAAGTTCTGTTGAAGAAGCTCAAAAATTAATACAAACTCAAAAATTTGATGTCGTTATAACATTGTCGCAAGTTGGCGAAGACAATGTGGGGCAATTTATTGTAGATTTAAAAAAGAACTATCCAGATTTATTTGTAGTTATGATGGCATTTAATATGCTAGAAGTTATGGATTTCCCACAAGATAAAAAAGAACTTTTAGACGGTATGTTTTTATGGAACGGAGACCCTACCCTATTTGTTACTATTATCAAAATCCTAGAGGATAGAATTAACTTAGACCACGATACAGATGCCGGTGTGCAATCTATTTTACTCGTAGAAGATTCTATGAGATTTTATTCTATTTATCTTCCATTTTTATATTCGCAGGTTGTTAAACAAACACAAATATTAATGAGCGAAGGTATAAACTTTAGTCAGAAAGTTTTAAGAATGAGGGCAAGACCAAAAATTATACTTGCAACTAATTATCAAGAAGCAAGACAGCTTTATCTAAAATATAAAAATAATTTATTAGGTGTTATATGTGATATTCAATTTCCAAATAATGGGAAACAAGATATTACTGCAGGCATAAAATTATCTAAAGAATTTAGAAAAGATAATCCAGATTTGCCAGTACTAATGCAATCTTCAAACCAAAAGTGGGCAAGCATTGTACACGGGGAAGGATTTGGTTTTATAAACAAACATTCAGCAAGTTTACTTGAAGATGTGCAAAGTTTTATTTCAGAATATTTTGCATTTGGAGATTTCGTTTTCAAACTATCAGACGGCACAAAAGTAGGCAAAGCAAGCAACTTACTAGAAATGACAAAAGCATTAAAAATAGTGCCTTCAGAAAGTTTGATGTATCATGCAAAAAACAATCACTTTTCCAACTGGCTACTTGCAAGAACAGAATTTGAAATTGCATATCAAATAAAGCCAATACAAATGTCTTACTTTAAAGATGGAAAACATCTAAGAAAATATTTAATAGAACTTTTACACCAATTTATAAACAAAAGACATCTTGGTGCGATTGCAGAATTTGATAGGAAACTTTTTAATATTTCAAGCCCATTTACCAAAATAGGTAGTGATTCTATCGGCGGGAAAGGGCGTGGTTTGGCTTTTGTTAACTATCTATTAGATAAGCAAAAATTAATAAATAAATTTGAAGGTGTTAATATAAAAGTGCCAAGCACTGTTGCACTTGGTACAGATATTTTTGATTTTTTTATAGAACAAAATCATTTTAAAAAAATTATTAAAAAAGAAACTAATAATCAAAAATTAGCAGAAGCTTTTGTAAAAGGTAAATTGCCAGAATATGTAAGAAAAAATGTAAAACATATTGCAAAAAATATTAAAGGACCTATCGCTGTGCGGTCTTCTTCTTTACTTGAAGATTCTAGAACGCAACCTTTTGCGGGTATTTATGATACTTTTATGTTGATTAATAATCACCCAGATTTAAATGTGAAAACAGAAAATCTTTTGACTGCAATAAAATATGTTTATGCTTCTACTTACACTAATGAAGCAAAAAGTTATTTAAAACATACCACACATATCCCCGAAGAAGAGAAAATGGCAGTACTAATACAAGAAGTTGTTGGTAAAAATTATGAGAAGAAAAGATTCTATCCTACATTCTCTGGTTTAGCACAAAGTTATAATTATTACCCTATCCCACCGATGAAACCTGAAGAAGGAATTGTATATCTTGCGATGGGACTTGGTAAAACTATTATGGACGGATATAAAAGTTTAAAATTTTCACCAAAACATCCGCAGACATTATTTCAATTTGCAGATGTGAAAGATTATTTAAATAATTCGCAATCTAAGTTTATGGGTCTTGATATGACAAAAGTAGACGATAAAGTAGAATTTAGTCAAGACACTTATATCAAAACTTATTCTTTAGATGAAGCCGAAAACGATAATACTTTAAAAGATATTGCATCTACTTATTCGCATGAAAACGATGCTATATACGACGGTATAGGAAGACAAGGTGCAAGACTTATTACATTTGCGCAAATTCTAAAAAACAACTCGTTTCCGCTTGTAGAAATTATTGAATATCTTATGGAAAACTTTAAAAAAATGTTGGGTTCGCATGTAGAAATAGAATTTGCGGTAGACTTAAACCCAGATAAATCTGGAGATATTAAATTTAATATTTTACAAGTTCGTCCTATGATATCTAGACATTCTATGCAAAAAATAAATTTGAAGTTAGATAAAAAAGAAAAACTTATCGGCTCTAGTCATATGACACTTGGTAATGGAAATATCAAAGGTATAAAGGATATAATTTTTGTTAAACCTGAAACTTTTAACTCCACAAAAACTCATCATATAGAAGCAGAGATTGAAAAAGTAAATAAAAAACTTATAGAAAAAAATAAACCTTCTATGATGATAGGTCCAGGAAGATGGGGCTCGTCAGATCCTTTACTTGGGATACCTGTAAAATGGAATCAAATTTCTAGTGCAAAAGTTATCGTCGAAAATTGTGTGGAAAATTTGAATGTTGAACCTTCTTACGGTACACATTTTTATCATAATGTAAGCTCTTTAGGGATAGGATATTTTATGATAAACAAAAAAAATGAACAAGATTTTATAGATTCGGATTGGATAAATAAACAACCTGCAGACGATTATAAATATCTAAAACATATAAAATTGAGCAAACCGTTAGATATCCGAATTGACGGCACAAGTTCAAAAGGTGTGATAGCAATATGAAATTAATTATTAACATAGATGGTGCATCACGAGGGAATCCGGGACTTGCGAGTTGTGGAGTGGTGATAAAAAATTCCGCTGGCAAAGTTTTATTAGAAAAAGGTGAATTCTTGGGTAAAGCCACCAATAATTTTGCAGAATTTAAGGCATTGGATGTTGCATTAACCGAAGCATTAAAGCTAGGTGCAACAGAGCTTGAAATTTTTGCTGATAGTTTGCTTTTAGTAAAACAATTCAACCGTGAATATAAAATTAAAAAAGATACCTTGAAAGTTTTAATGGCAGAGATTTTTGAAAAAAGCAAAAATTTCAAGCAAGTAAAACTTAGTCATATAAGACGAGAAAAGAATGCAGAGCCAGATGCCGTTGCCAACCAAGTTTTAGATAAAGCAGAACTAGATATTAAGAATGGCAAAAAGCCAATGCCTAAAAAAACTGGACAGGGTAATCTTTTCTAGGCGAGACTCTCGATTCGCAATAACAAAAGATTTTTATGGGTTTTTGCAAATATTTTGAGATGAGTTTTCGTTTTCTCTGCAACGACACATTGCAGGTTTTCACAAATTCAAAAAGCTTCCCAAAGGGAACAAGTATTCTGTGCTGAATTTTGGTTTTCTTTCTGACGACTAGTCCGTTCAGCGAATACTGCGAAGCAGTAGCGGGACTTTAGGAAGAAAAAAATCAAAATTCAGCCAGAAGACGAAGTAAAAATTACCGATGTATTGATGCTTTATAATAGTTCATCGCCTCTGGCATATAAGCTTCTAATTTTTCTATCCTATTATCGTCGGCTGGGTGGGTAGATATAAATTCTGCCAAATTACTTCCCCCGCCACCTTTGGCTTCGCTCATTCTTTGCCAGAAAGTTACTGCTTCATTAGGATCGTATCCTGCTTTTGCCATTAAAATTAATCCGATATAATCTGCTTCATACTCGTGTTTTCTGCTATATGGAAGTGCCACAACTACTGCACTGCCTACACCATAAGCTGCTAGATATTTGGCTCTGTCGCCACTATCGGTAGAAAGTCCAAGTGCTATTGCACCAAGTCCTAAAATCATATTTTGGCTCATCCGTTCTGCACCGTGTCGTGCAATTGCGTGAGCTATTTCGTGACCCATAACAACGGCTAAACCGTCTTCTGTTTCGGTGACATCTAAAATACCTGTGTAAATACCAACTTTACCACCCGGTAAGCAAAATGCATTTATTTGATCGCTTTCTATAAGGGCAAACTCCCAATTAAAATCTGCATCTACTTGAGCTGCAAGTCTATGTCCGACCCGTTCTACCATTGCTATTTTTTCTTTATCAGTAGATAGTGTGGAAGTTGCAAGCACCTCTCTAAATGCTTCTTCGCCCATAGCGATTTCGTTTTCTGTGCTTATAAATACCACCTGTTTTCTATCTGTCATTGGTGTGGTTGCACAACCAATAAATAATATTGATAAGAATAATGTTAGTAATAATTTTCTCATAATTTTTCCCCTTTAGTTATAGCTCTGCCATACTTTTTTAATACCAGTAGCTAAGTTTATTTTAGCTTTAAAACCAAGTTCTCTTTTTGCTTTATTAATATTTGCCAAAGTTTTGCGGACATCACCCGCACGCTTTGGCTTATAAACTTTTTTAGCGGTTTTGCCAGATACACATTCCAAAGCGTGCAAAATATCTAGCACACTTGATGCTTTACCATTACCTATATTATACACACCATGCAAAATTTTGTGTTTCTTGGCGGATTTTATGGTGATATCCGCTACATCTAAAACATTAACAAAATCTCTGGATTGTTTCCCGTCCCAATGAATTTCTGCCGACTTGTTTTTTTTAATTGCTGTTATAAAAGATTCCAATACCAAACTATATTTATTACTGTTCATATTAGGTCCGTATACATTGAAATATCTTAAGCATATCGTCGAAAGTCCATAAACTTCGCTATAAAGCTCACAATACTTTTCTGCCATTAATTTTCCTAATGCATAGGGAGATTGCAAGTTTGCACCCAAAGAATCTTTTTCTACTTGGCTTTTGCTACTTTTAACTTCACCGTAAACAGAAGATGAAGATGCAAATACCACTTTTTTAACTTTTTGTATTCTTGCTTCTTCCAAAATATTTATTGTGCCTGTAACATTAATATCGTAAATTATTTTTGGCTGTTTTACACTTTGTTCCACGCTTCTAAATGCAGCTAAATGGATAATATAGTTCACTCCTTTAACAGCTTTTTTGACATGCTGTAAATTTGAAACATCACCTTTGATTATTTTTATTTTGTTTTTAAACGGAGCAAGATATTTTAACTGACCGGTAGAAAAATTGTCTAAAACAACAACCTTTTCACCTTTTTTCACCAGTTGTCCCACTACGGACGACCCTATAAAACCAGCACCGCCAGTTACAAGCCAAGTATTTTTCATATATAAAAAATCTCCTAAAATATCCTTATAATATATACTAAAATATTTTAATCTTTAAATCTAGCTTGTATTTGTGTAATAATTTTCTAAAATATAGGTATATTATTATTTAGGAGATTTTTTATGCAACAAATTAACACAAACCTAGACACCTCTGTACCAAGCGCAAGAACACAATATGCACTATTTTTAGAAAGAGCTTTGGCTTTCGCTATAGATTATTTTCCATTTCCAATGCTTGGACTTTTTACTCTAATAACTTTATACAAAAAAGGTTATAACTTCACATTAGCACAAGATGCTCTATGTATACTTGGTTTTCTTTTCTTATTTATTATTTACCATGCAATATTTAATAGCGGTGGCAGAGTATCGCTTGGTAAATTTTTAATGGGTATAAAAGTTATTACTTTGGAAGATCAACCTTTAACATTTAAAAAAGCATTCATTCGTGGTTTTGTAATTTTAGTGGAAGCATTTACATTCTTTATAGGTTTTGTATTTGCGATTTTCACAAAAAACAAACAAGCTGTGCATGATATGGTTGTAAACAGCACAGTAATTTCTACAAGAGAAAAAACTACCACAGAAATTTTGGTAGTAAGCATAGCGGGTACAATTTTATGTGCTGCTTTAATTTTGACAAAATACTACGCATTTTTTCTAGCCCCTTCATTGCAAGAAAAAATTGCACTAGCAAAAGCTAGCCAACAGTTAGATCAAATTGCCCTTTTACAATATGTACATAAAGAAGAGTTTGGCTATTATACTAATGATGTTTTACGACTTTCGCTTATGAGTGGCGACACTGTGCAATTTCAGCGAGATATGCAAAATAGCTTTTACCGAAAAGGTTTTAGAATGGGTGCAGGCGAAGACGATTTTAGTATAACTGGCTATGCTAAAGATGGAAAGCGAACAGAGGTACATTATAGTTCTAAAAATGCTAAGTAATTTTTTCTCCCTTTTGTAAAGTCGTGGACACAGACTCTGTGGGAGTGGATTTTTTCCTATAGGAAAAAAGACGAGGGTTTTAATATTTCAAAATACTATCAAGTTTTAATAGTCGTATGAAACATTAAAACCCCCTTTTTATTCCCCCTTTACAAAAGGGGGAAATTTTTTATTTACAAAAAAAGCCCCGCACTTTTTGTGCGGGGCTTTTAATTAAATTAAATTTTACTTAGTTGAAATAACAATAAGCATTCCCAGAATCTACACACTCTGCATTTACTGCTCCTAAACTTTTTCCTACCTTTACGCATCTAGTTCTATCTGGATCTATATATGAACCATTCAGTTGGTAGCAATGAAGGAGGTATGTATAATCAGGTTCCCTAGTTTCTGTGTAAACCGTTAGCACATGAAAAGCTGTGTTTTCGTAAGAATACAATACGGAATAATTACTACCAAGAATAGAGCCATAATTTAAACGAGCACCAATACTATAATCTTTGCCAGAAACTGTAATTCTACAATTACTTCCTCCTGTACAATCACTCCCGTCGTATTTCTTAAAACTTATGTCTATTAAATCCAGAGCAGAATTATCTGCAGTACTATCAAAAAGACTTCTTCTATCTAAAGCATCATTAACATTTTTACCAAGAGTCATTAAACCTGCAAGATGTGCCTTATCTCTTGCTATCATATACTTTGGTAATGCTATACTTGCAAGCACTGCTATTATAAGTATTACCACCAAAAGTTCTATAAGTGTAAATGCTTTGATATTTTTCATATTTAAATTATACATTATTTGTAAAAAAAAAATAAAAAATAAGGTTATTTTTTTAGTGGCATTGTTCTCCTTTTGCGAATTTGTTAAAAAAAGAAACTCCCTCTCCCTCGATGAGGGGAGAGGGTTGGGGTGAGGGTGAAAGTTTCCTTTAACTATAAAATTAAGTTGTATTTTATAATATAAAACATTCACCCCCACCTCGCTAATTTTTTCAAAATTAGTCGTCCTCCCCCCTCCCGTAGGGGGAGGAATTAAAATAAAGCTTTCATTTTTGAGATGAGAACGAGAAAAAGGCAGGTGTGGAATACCGTGAGTGGGGTTTACCCCCGAGTATTCGAACCTGCCTTTGACAATGTTATCGCTCAAAAATGAAAGTTTTTATTACATCCACAATGGTAACTTAGTAGCCTTATCTTTCTTACGAACTTTTGGGTTTCCTACCAACTCTTGTATAAATATTTCACACGCAAATATTTTAGTACCACTCATTAAGTGTCCGCCTATAATACCGCCTTCATCATCAGACAAGGTTATATGTGCATGCACCATTGGTCGATTATCCATAATACTTACATTACCCATTAAAGATGCTATTTCTAGTTCTTCATCTAAAACATGTTTGTCATATTTCTTTTTCTTCTGATTATAATAACCCATAGTAGCGTTTTGCACAGCACCAATTGCGTTTATTACACCGCATTTTATCTGGTTATCGTGACAAAAATCTACTATTGCAGCTAACAAATCTTCACCTTTTTTCATTCTGAAAATGTAGGTTCGCCCTGTTAGATATGGTTTTTCTTCTGCTGCCATAATAAACTCCTTTTATTTACAAATATTTTCTTTTTCCCCACCTAAATGCCTAACACCAAGATGCTTTCTTTTGTTTTCTTTCTTTCAAGTATGCTCTTACAGCTTTTAACTGTCCGCTAGCGTCTAATCCAGCTTCTTTAAATACTTTTACTGCCTGTCCACTACCCAAGTAATGTCCTTTTTTGTATGGGTGCAATGTATGATTTAAACCTTTTAAAGAATTTATAAAGTAATACATTGTTGCTTTAGTAAAGTCTGTAATACCCATTGCTTCTTGTCTTAATTTTCCAGGCATAATTGTTTCTTGCTCTTTAGCTGGCAACATATCAAATAATTCTTTACTTGATACATAAAACACATTCAATTTTATACCTTCTTTTTTAAGTACTGGCATTACTTCTTCTATAAATACTCCACCAACGCCGTTACCTTGAAGAACAATTGTGCCGTCTGCTTTAGCATGTTTGCTGATTACCTGTACACCTTTTGCAGCGTCTGTTGCAGGACCCATTTTTAATGCTTTTCTGTCTATAACACTTTCATTAGGTCTTGATACAAATGGCGCTAGAATAGCTGGTCTTTTTTTAAGAGCAGTTATCATTATAGGCCAAATTTCTGCACCGTCTAAAGCTGTTACTGTTATAGATGTCCCTTTAGGGAAGTTTTCTTGCAATAACTGTAATGCTTGAGGGTCTGCATGGGTTGGTCCGTCTTCACCAGTTTTTAAACCTGCATGTGCATTTAACATAATAAATGTATTGTAAGGTTTTTTATCCACATGATTTTTTGTTTGCTGACCAATAGCATGAAGTCTTGCTGCCACATGTTCAAGTGCTGCTATAAATGCAGCATAAGAAGAACATAAACCAATGTGTTTACCAAAACCAGAAACACCTGTCATAATTGCGCTCATACCGTCTTCACAAATACCACCGATAGAAAGTAATCTTGCTTTTGGGTTAGTATATTTATTGTAAAAACCTTGTGGGAAATGCTTTACAATATTACTTGTATTTGTAGAACCACTTAAGTCTGCACTACTTGCTAACAATGCACCTTTACTTTGTTTATTTAGGTAGCCAAGTGTGTCGCCCATTACGCCACGAAGTGTCACTTTTGTACCCGGTGTCACTGCTAATTCTTTTGGTGTTTTTTTAGCATCAAATTTATTGTAAATAATATCTACATTACCAGCACCTGCTCTTGGTTTTCTTTTTAAAGTGTTTAATCTTTTTAAAGAACCACTCATTTTGTTTACTGCTGTTTTACATAATGCTTTATTACATTCCAATGCTTCTCTTATTTTTAAAAGTGTGTTCCAAAAACATTCTTCCACACCGTCTTCTGTGTTTGAACCACAGAAGCGAGGCATTTGTACACCAAATGTTTTTTCAAATTCTGATAATGCAGAATAAAAATCGTCCGACGCAAATTTATGGCCTGCACCGTGCGAGCTTCTGCCTTCTATACCATATTTCCAACCTTTTACTGTTCTGTAAATTATTGCAGTTGGTTGTTTGCTTTTTAATTCTTTTGCAAATTTTTGCGCTGCAAAAATTTGCTCAAAGCAATGGCCATCTTCTACATATATAACATTCCAATCGTTTGTATAAAATAGTTCTTGAGGCATCCATTGAACATAGTCGCCTGGTGTTTTGCCGTCTGAAGTTACTTGATTAGAATCTATAGAAGCTTGGTTCCAGTCTATATGCACAACAGCATTATCTATACCTGTTGTTGCAGCACTTGCTAAAACTTCTGCTACTCTGCCTGGTGTCAAACCACCTTCGCCTTCGATTATATTAACTCTTGGTGCTTTTTCACCAAAATAGTCTGAACCTGCAAAAGCTAAACCTAAGCTAGAACCCATACCTACACCACTAGCACCAGTTGATAATTTTACAAATGGTGTGTTTGGTGCTGGATGTCCGTCTAAAGCTTTGCTTTTGAATTTTTTAAATAGTTTTGATTTTGTTACTGGGTTTTTTCTAAAACCAAGTAAATCTTCTAATCTTAATTGATCTTCAATATTTTTTGCTAATAAAGTTTTATTACCAACTTTTATCATTTCGTTTCTCAAACCCCACATTGCATATAAACCCATTGCTTTGTGACCGGCTGCATAAGAAATTAAATCATTATCAAGTCTGTTTGGTTTTGCTAGTTCGTAATCCATATTATTAAAAAGTAAACCTTCAACTATTCTACCTGAAGATATACTTCCACCTGGATGCCCTGAAGTTGGTGCATAGTTAAATAAAACTGCACATAATGTTCTGTAGATAACATCTGTTTTTTCAAAAAATTCTATTTCACTTTTTGAAGTTTGATATTTTTTATCTTTCAAAATATCTTTAGCTTCAAAGTATTGTGCCCTTTTTTTGGATATCCCAAATTGTTTTGATTTGATGCTCATTGATTCCTCCGAATTTATTTCTATACATAATATGTAGACATATATTATAACTATTTTTGCAAATGATTTCCTATTATCTTAATAAATTGCTAGAATTTAGACATAGAAATAAATTCGGAGGGTTCAAAAATGACAATATCGTATAAGGAACTAGGGTTCGTAAACACAAAAGAGATGTTTGCAAACGCAATGAAAGATGGCTACGCTGTACCGGCATACAACTTCAACAATTTGGAACAATTACAGGCGATAATTACTGCATGTGCAGAAAGCAAATCACCGGTGATATTGCAAGTATCGAAAGGTGCAAGAAACTATGCAAACGGCACACTTTTAAGACACCTTGGCAGAGGTGCTGTAGAATGGGCAAAAGAATTGGGTGCAAATATCCCAATTGCTCTCCACCTAGACCACGGCGATAGTTTTGAAATTTGTAAAGAATGTGTCGATGCAGGTTTTAGTTCTGTTATGATAGATGCTTCACATTTACCTTTTGATGAAAATGTAGCATTAACAAAAAAAGTTGTGGAATATGCACATCAACACGATGTAACCGTAGAAGGTGAACTTGGTGTATTAGCAGGCATTGAAGATGATGTCGTTGCAGAAAAATCCACTTACACAAATCCAGAAGATGTGGAAGATTTTGTGAAAAAAACAGGTGTAGACAGCTTGGCAATTTCGATTGGCACAAGCCACGGGGCATTTAAATTTAAAGTAAGTTCACCAGATGAAGTACCACCACTTAAATTTGAAATTTTAGAAGAAATTGAAAAACGAATACCGGGCTTTCCGATTGTTTTACACGGCGCAAGCAGTATAGATCAAACAGCCGTAGCAGAAATAAATAAATATGGCGGAAAAATGGAAAACGCAGTAGGTATTCCCGAAGAACAATTAAGAAAAGCTGCAAAAAGTGCAGTATGTAAAATTAATATAGATAGTGATGGTCGGCTTGTGATGACAGCAAATGTAAGAAAAGTTTTGATAGAAAAACCAGAAGAGTTTGACCCAAGAAAATATCTTGGACCAGCAAGAGATGCGTTAGTAGAAATGTATAAAAACAAAAACGAAAATGTTTTAGGTTCTGCAGGAAGATATTAATGAAAGTAGTGGAAAATAGACGGAGTATTCGTAAATATAAGGACAAACCCGTCGAAAAAGATAAAATTTTAAAATGTCTAGAATCGGCGAGAGTTGCACCATCGGCTTGTAATTCTCAGCCGTGGCATTTTGTTGTGCTAGATGACGAAGAAATAAAAAACAAATTCGCAGACACCGTTTTTACAGGGCTTTATTCAAACATGACTTTTGTTAAAACTGCACCAGTAATTGTTGCTGTTGTGTCGGACAAGGGCAATTTTCAAACAATGGTTGGCAATTTTTTAAAGAACGCTGCTTTCTATTTAATAGATATCGGTATCGCTACCGAACATTTTGTACTTCAAGCCCAAGAACTTGGACTTGGCACTTGTTGGATTGGTTGGTTTAACGATAAAAAGGCACATAAAGCATTAAATTTACCAAAAGGCAAGAAGGTTGATATTTTAATAGCACTTGGCTATCCAGACCAAGAACCTTCCCCCCGCCCCCGTAAAAAATTAGAAGAAATGTCATCGTTTAATAAATACGAATAGCCAAACCCCTCTAAATATAATAAAATGTAAGAGAAGAGCAGTTCTATGCTCGTCGTTTTCTATTTTAAGTAAAATTGAAAAATTAAGAAATAAAATTTCCGAGTATTTTGAGAAGATTTTTTGCAAGGGGCTTGCCCCCTATTTTCTTTGCGACGACTAGTCCATTCAGCGAATACTCCGAAGGAGTAGCGGGACTTTAGGAGCAAAAAAATAAAAAAGGGCTCAAAAGACGAGGAAGTAAAAATAAAGAGGAAAAAACATGTCTAAAAAATTAGTTGCAATGGACGGAAATAGTGCCGTCGCCCATGTAGCACATAAAACAAATGAAGTTATAGCAATTTATCCTATTACCCCATCAAGTGGTATGGGCGAAATTTGTGATGAAAAATCCGCCAAAGGCGATAAAAACATATGGGGCAATACCCCAATAGTAAGTGAACTACAATCTGAAGGTGGTGCTTCTGGTGCAGTACACGGCTCTCTATCAGCAGGTGCTTTAACCACAACATTTACAGCTTCCCAAGGTTTACTTTTGATGATCCCAAATATGTACAAAATTGCTGGTGAATTAACACCAACAGTTTTTCATGTATCAGCAAGAGCAGTAGCAACACACGCATTATCCATTTTTGGAGACCATTCCGATGTTATGGCTTGTCGCCAAACAGGTTGGGCAATGTTTGCATCCGCCAACCCGCAAGAAGCTATGGACTTTGCTTTAATTACTCAAGCTGCAACATTAGAAAGCAGAGTGCCATTTTTACATTTCTTCGACGGGTTTAGAACATCACACGAATTAAACATGGTAGATGTTTTAACAGACGAACAAATTAAAAGTTTTATGGACGAAAAATTAATTGCAGAACATAAATCCAGAGCATTAAACCCAGAATGTCCAATAATTAAAGGTACAGCACAAAATCCAGATGTGTTTTTCCAAAGCAAAGAAGCAGGAAATAAATACTACGATGCTTGTCCGGAAATATTAAAAAAACATATCGTAAAATTTGGCGAAATGACCGGCAGAAAATACGACCTTTACGAATACTTCGGTAACGAAAATGCAGAAAATATCATCATAACAATGGCATCTTCTGCAGATACCGTAAGAACAGCAATGGAATGTATGAACGACGATAAAATCGGTATGTTAAAAATTAATTTATACAGACCTTTCTATACTAAAGACTTTATAAATGCAATACCAAAATCTGTAAAAAACATAGCAGTTTTAGACAGAACTAAAGAACCAGGCGCACAAGGTGAACCTTTATACAAAGATGTGTTAGCATCGTTCTTATCCAAAGAAGCTAAAGCTAAATTTGGTGGCACAATTCCTACAATAGTTGGCGGAAGATATGGTTTAGGTTCTAAAGAATTTACACCAGGTATGGTTTCTGCTATCTACGATAATTTGGTACAATCAGAGCCGAAAAACAATTTCACCGTAGGTATTAATGACGATAAATCTAACACAAACCTATCACTAAAACCAGGTTGTATAACCAATGCTGAAAAAGATTGTTTTTCGGCAATGTTCTACGGCTTAGGTTCAGACGGCACAGTTGGTGCTAATAAAAACACAATGAAAATTATCAGTGAAGAAACAGACAACTTTGCTCAAGGCTATTTCGTATACGACAGTAAAAAAGCAGGTAGTTTAACTGTTTCTCATGTAAGGTTTGGTAAAGATTATATCAGAATGCCATACTTAATTGAAAATGCAAACTTTGTTGGTTGTCATATGTTTACCTTTTTGGAAAAGTATAATGTTTTAGCTAATATTAAACAAGGTGGCATATTCTTATTAAACAGCCCATATAATAAAGAAGAAGTTTGGAACCAAATTCCACAAGAAGTTCAAAAACAAATAATAGAAAAAGAACTTAAGTTTTTCGTAATAGATGCAAGCCATATAGCAGAAAAAACTGGTATGGGTTCACGAACAAACACTATTATGCAAACAGCATTTTTTGCAATATCAAATGTGATACCAAAAGATAAAGCAATTGAAGATATCAAAAATGCTATCAAAAAAACATACGGCGCAAAAGGTGAAGAAATCGTCAATAAAAACTTCGCATCTGTGGACGCATCTGTAGAAGGTATACAAGAAGTTAGCTATCCAAAAGAAGCAACATCAGAACTTCATGTAAAACCAGCAGTACCACAAGATGCACCAGACTTTGTTAAAGAAGTTTTAGGTGAAAGTTATGCTTTCAGAGGCGACGATATCCCAGTTTCAAAGTTCCCAGAAGACGGCACATACCCAACAGCAACTTCTCAATACGAAAAAAGAAACATAGCATTACATTGTCCATCATGGGATAGCGAACTTTGTATCCAATGTGGTATATGTTCATTGGTATGTCCTCATGCAGCTATAAGAATTAAAACTTATGAAGCAGATCAGCTTGAAGGCGCACCAGAAACATTTAAATCTGCAGACGGTAAAGCAGACCTACAAGGTAAAAAAGTAACAGTTCAAGTAGCAGTGGAAGATTGTACTGGCTGTGGTGCTTGTATATATGCATGTCCTGCAAAAAGTAAAACAGAAGAAGGCAAAAAAGCTATCAACTTTAAAGATCAAATTGAATTAAGAAAAACCGAAATTGATAATTTTGCCCACTTTATGAAAATCAAAAGTGCAGACATTCCAACAAAAAGAGAAACTGTAAAAGGTTCTCAATTGCAAAGACCATTGTTTGAATTTTCCGGCGCTTGTGCAGGTTGTGGTGAAACACCTTACATTAAACTTTTAACACAGCTTCTAGGCGATAGATTAACAATTGCAAACGCAACAGGTTGTTCGTCTATATACGGCGGAAACTTACCAACTACACCATATTGTAAAAATGACGATGGAAGAGGTCCAGCATGGGCTAACTCTTTATTCGAAGATAATGCAGAGTTTGGTTTTGGTATGAGAGATGCTTACGATCAACTTTATTCTGACGGCATTAATTTACTTACAAGCTGTAAAGAAACCTGTTTAAAAGATCATACAGAACTTGCAGATGCTATTATAAACAACGGGCAAAAAACAAATGAAGAAGTAGCAACTCAAAGAGATAATGCAGCAAAACTTAAAGAAATATTAAAAGGTTCAGATTGTGAAAATGCAGGAAGATTAATAAGTTTTGCAGAATATTTAATTAAAAAATCCGTATGGATTATCGGCGGAGACGGCTGGGCATACGATATCGGCTACGGCGGTTTAGATCATGTACTAGCAAGCGGTAAAAACATCAAAGTTTTAGTGCTTGATACTGAAGTATATTCTAATACTGGTGGGCAGATGTCCAAATCGACACCTTACGGTGCGGTCGCAAAATTCGCAGCTGGTGGTAAAACAATGCCAAAGAAAGATCTCGGTATGATATCGATGACATACGGAAATATTTATGTAGCACAAATTTCAATGGGTGCGAATTATAATCAGACCGTTCAAGCATTGGCTGAAGCTGAAGCTTATGATGGTCCAGCGATTGTGATTGCATATTCACATTGTATCGCACATGGTATCAACATGGGTGCTGGAATGGGCGAAGGCAAAAAGGCAGTTCAATGTGGTAGATGGCCACTTTATAGATTTAATCCAGAGTTGAGAGATGCTGGAAAAAATCCATTGAATATTGATAGCGGTAAACCGACAATTAGTTTGGAAGATTTTATGAAAGGTGAAAATAGATTCAAAGTATTGATGAAATCTAATCCGGAAAGAGCTTCTAAACTTATGAAAATGGCAGAGAAAGAATCTGCTTGGCGATTGAGCGTTTACAGACAACTTGCAGAAATGAACTGTAATGTTGAAGGTGAAGTTGAATCTACTGAAAAGTAAAATTAAAAATTGACTAAATTTACCCCAAAGCCACGTGGCTTTGGGGTTTTTTTGTATTTTTCCCCCTCTCCCTTTGCTAGTTTTTGTAATAAAAAGTTTACTCCCTCTCCCTTTGCGAATTATGTTAAATAAGTTTACTCCCTCTCCCTTTGGGAGAGGGTTGGGGTGAGGGCTATACTTCTTTGTTTTTATGTGTA
>JABHZW010000035.1 GCA_018656005.1 Candidatus Pseudelusimicrobium marinum
ATATTGCTATTACAAGCTATCATAATGGGGATAGAACAAATTTCTGCAATGCAAGGCATAACAGAAATTTATAGTTGGGCAACCAACTTTCAAGACAACCAAGTATTAAAAATGATTTTAGAATCTTTTGCCATTTTCGGCATAAGAGCAGCGATTAGTAAATAGGCGAGAGACTCGGCAATGACAACATCTTTCCCCCTTTTAAAAAGGGGGTGATATTTGTGTCAACAAATATCGGGGGTTTTATGTTTCAAAACATTAAAACCCTCGCCCTCACTATCGTTCAGGCACTCCCTTTACAAAAGGGAGAAAAATACCCTATATGAAATATTGAATTATGAAATTCAAACTACCTGCAATAATAAATGCAAATAATAAATTAAAACACACTACCTTTAATGTGTTCTTTAATCCTACCTCTTTAAATATTATCAATGCAGTCGCCACACATGGCATATACATAGACATAAATACACAGGCAACTATCAATTGCCATGCAGTTAATTCGAATGGGATTAATAAGGCAATAGAAATATCTTTCTTTAAAAAGCCAAGTATTATTACAGAAATTGTATCCGGTGCTAATCCTAAAATTTTTGTTACAGGCCAGTAAAATATTTTACCAAGATAAGCTATCACACCAAAGCTAGTAAGTAAATTTATCAACAAGATCCCAAACATAATAAATGGTACTGCATCTTTTATATAACTTATTATTCTCAGTTTTAATTTGACCATTAAAACTTTTAGTGTAGGGATGCTCCAAGGAGGGATTTCCATAAACATTTCGGGGATATCTTGCTTCATCATCTTGTTTAATATAAAGCCTGCAAACATTCCAGAAACTAGTAAAATAAAAAATACTAAAAATACATAACCCATACCGTGGGGAGATAATATACTTATTATCATCGCACTTTGAGATATACACGGTGCAATTATTAATGTTAAAGCCAGTGCTATTATTTTTTGTTTTTCTTGCTCTAAAAACCTTGTAGAAAGTACCGCCGGCACTTTACAACCTATGCCAAGCATTATTGGTATAGAACCAAAACCGTGAAGCCCTACTTTATGTAAAACATCGTCTAATAAAACTGCTAATCTTGGTAAATATCCAATGTCTTCTAATATACCAAACATAAAATAAAATACTAATACATAGGCGAAAACTTGAACTAAGGCGATGTTTATGCCGTCTGTTAGGACACCAAAAGTTTTGGCTACCCCTTCGCCTTCGCTACCAAGTAGTAGGGAAGACATAAACCCATCACCAAGCCAGCCAAAACTTTTGGTGATAACAGGCAAATACACATGTTCATAAATAGGGCCAAGAATATAATTTATTAAACCTTCGCCAAAAAACCAAACAGAAAAGAAACACAAAACTAAAACAGCTAATGCAATTGGGAAACCTGTTAACGGCTTTGTTGTTAATTGTCCAAACCTTTGGAAGATAGATGGCTTTTTATATTTTATATGCTGAGCTTTTCGGCTTATCTCCCCGATAAGTCGCCATTTACCATCTGAAGTTTTTGGTATTTCTATTTTGGTAGGGGGGTTATTTAAATCTATATTTATAACTTCTCTTTCTAAATTTTTTGCACCTTCACCAGTTACGGCAACAAACTCTATTACAGGCACACCAATAAGTTCTGAAAGTTTTTTGGCATCAATAGTGATACCTTTCATTTTTGCAATATCAGATTTATTTAAAAGTATTATAGACGGCTTTTTAAGATGCAAAGACTCTAATGCAAAAAATAAATTTCTTTCTAAATTAGATGCATCAACCACATAAAGCATAAGATCGTAATTTTCCACATCTTGAAGCATTCTGCAACTAATGTCTTCTGCCTCGCAAGAACTTTTTAAACTATAAGCACCTGGTACATCTACTATTTCGTATAGTTGTTCGCCAAATTTTGTCTCACCACGAACATATTCACTTGTCGTGCCAGGATAGTTAGAACTTATAACCTTAAAACCCGTTAAACGGGAAAATACTGCACTCTTACCTACATTAGGATTTCCTACTATAAGCATTTTAGGTCTGCTAATTTCTACTATTATTTTTGATGCTAGATTTTTACCTATTGCCACACTTCCAGAGGAAGAATGGATAATAATTGGGTTGGTATCTTTTTTTACGAAGATTTTTTTGCCTTTATATAAACCCATAGTGGTAATTTTGTGTTCTGCACCTTTACCAGCTTCTATATCCTGTATAATACAGCTCTGTCCAGAGGGGATTTGGGATAATTTTTTTATTTTTTTGTGCATTTATTAATGTCCTTCAAAATAAGTAAGGTTTACCTAACTTTTTCATATTATAGCATTTTAAATCAATTTTGCAAAAGATATTATTACAAATTTATCTTAATGCTTTACCTTTACTGGACATAAGTTATATAATATATTTGCTGATAAATTAATTAAGGAGAATTACAAATGTCACACAAAATAACTTTAGAAACTTGTGTAAACTGTGCTGCATGTGAACCAGTATGTCCAGTAAGTGCAATTTCTGAAAAAGATGCTAAAAGAGTTATCGACACTGGAAAATGTGTAGATTGTGGTGCTTGTGTATCATCTTGTCCGGTAAATGCAATTTCTGCTTAATTTGTTAAGTTAGAATAGCAGGCTCTTAGGGGGCAAATTTACTATAAAAAAACCTGTCGCTTTTTGCGATAGGTTTTTTTATTTTTTCGGCTAAAACTAACAGTTTTACTATGCTTTTTTTCGTGCGAAATTTTATTTTCTTTACGACGACTAAAACTAACAGTTTTACTAGGATTTTGCAAAATTTCGAAGCCGACTTTTTGTGTATAGTCCATTCAGCAAATACTGCGAAGCAGTAGCGGGACTTGAGCAAAAAGAGGCAATGAAATTTTGCAAAAGCTGAAGTAAAACCAAAAAAGTCGGTGCAGAATAAATCCTACACCGACTATTCCTTCGGGGGGTATACGAAGGATTGGGGGAAAACAATAAAAACTTCTAAAAAACTTGCTTTATACAAACATCGTCTAAAAATAAAGTTTATTCACTGCTTATACTTTATTAAAACTTATATTCAACTAACTTACAATAATTATATTTCTTACTACAATATAATCAATTATAGTTAGGTGGTAATTTGCTATATTGCTAATCTAAATTGTAATATAAACTAAGGAGAATTAAAACAATGAGAAAACTTTTCATCATAAATATATGTATTTTATCTTTAGCATTCTTAACTGGATACGACTACCTTGAAGAAGTAAAGAAACCACATGAAAGTTCACTTTCCTCTGCTGTAAGAAAAGAATCTGTAGACAGCGTAAAAACTCTTGTTTATGTTGGGGTAGAAACCAATCATAAAACTACTACAGGGCAAACCCCATTAACAATAGCGGCTAAAAAAGGTAATGTGGAAATTGTAGAACTACTAGTAGAAGTAGGTGGTGCTAACACAAATTTAAGAGGACCTAATGGAATAACACCATTAATGTATGCTTCCAAATATGGTTATTTTGATATCACACAATATCTTTTAAATAAAGGTGCTAACGAAAAAGCTCTTGATGTAAAAGGTAAAAGTGCATTGCTTTATGCAGTGGAAAATAATCAGCTTGATATTGCTAAACTTTTAGTAGATATGAACCCTGCTTTATTAGATTTTCCAGACGATAATGGATACACTCCAATAATTTTTGCTGTTAAAAATGGCAATCTAAAATTTATGGAATTTTTAGCATCTAAAAATGTAAATATAAATAAAAAAGATAATATGGGACACACTCCATTAATGTATGCTTGTAGGTATGGAGATAAAAAAATAACTTCCTATCTTATAAGAAATAAGGCAGACATTGAAATAAGAAATAATACAGGTAAAACCGCTTTATTAGAAGCTGTTTTAAATGATAAATATGAAACAACTAAACTTCTAGTACGAAAAAAAGCAGATGTTAATGTCAAAGATAATTTAGGAAACACAGCATTAATATTTGCAACTAAAAACGATAATATTAAAATAGCAAAATTACTAGTTAAAAAAGATGCAGAAATTAATGCAATGAATGATGAAAAACAAACGGCATTAACCTTTGCAATTCAACATAAAAACGAAGATATGATTGAACTTCTAAGACCTTCTTATAAGAAATTTAAGAAAAAACGAAAATAGAAAATTTATCCGAAAGGATGTTCTAAATAATAAGCAAAAAACTTATCCCATTGTGTGATAAGTTTTTTTGCATCTTGTGTAGATATTTTAAATGGGACGACAGGTGAAAAATGTTCTTTATCCTCGTAGTTTATAGAAATATTTAAATACTTTGCCATTATCAAACAAGCACCTAAACTAGTCAACTCTTTATCTTTTGCTTTGGAAATATTGGTGCTGGTAATGGTTGTTAAAAATTCAAATATATAATTAATTTCTGTAAGCCCACCAGATACTTTTATATTATCACCCTTTTTCAAAAACCCTAAAATATTTCTAATTAAAAACGCTATACTTTGCGATACCCCACAAATAATATCTTCTGTTTCGCTTTTATCTCCTAGGTTTTTGAAAAAGGGTAATAAATCAAATTTCCAATATGGTGCGCCTAAGCCACCAAGTGCTGGAAAAAATAAAATTGGATTTTTAGATTTGCGGGATAAACTATCAATATCTTTTTCTTCAAATTCTACGCCTTCTTTTTGTAGCCATTTATACAAAGTACCGGCAGAAATTATTGGTGCTTCTAACATATAATTCCCATCAAAAGATATTGATGTTAAAAACCCTGGTACACTAGTTGGTTTGCTACCAATATTTTGCATTAAAAATGCACCTGTACCGGTGTTTATTAAAGTGTCGTTAGTTTGCAAATTACCAGCACCCGCAAATGCAGATTGTTGATCGCCCACACATAAATTTATTGGGATATTTTTATATCTTCCATAATCATCAGAAGATTTTTTTATTGACGGTAAAAAAGTTTTTTTAATATTAAAAACTTCTAATAATTTATCGTCCCATTTTAAAGTGTTCATATTAAATAGTAAGGTTCTTTGGGCTAGGGTAGAGTCGCAAGAAAAAACTTTTTTACCGCTCAAATGCCATATAAAAAAAGTAGCAAGTGGAGCTATTAAAAGTGTACCTTTTTCTGAAGCTTTTTTTACCGCTTCAATATGCTCAAAACACCAAACTATTTTTGGTGCAGAATAAAAATGTGTTTTATATAAACCGGTTAGTTTATGTATTTCTTCTTGCGAAATTTTAGCTTCCGCAATTTCCTTTGTAGCCCGTGCATCTTGCCAACTTAAAACTGGCGCTAAAATTTCGCCAGTATTTTTATCCCACATAACAAAACTACTTCGTTGGCTTGTTATACCAATACTAACTGGCTGGGTACCTGCGGGAAGTTTTTCCATTAAAGCATCAAGTAATTTTATACCTGAAGATAATACTTCTTTACCGTCATATTCGGCTTTAGCTTCATTAAAAGTTGGTTGAATTTTTGCTTGGGTTTGAGATATGGTTTTTAAGTCCGTAGAAAAAGCACTAGCTCGGAAACTAGATGTCCCTAAATCTAAAACTATAAAACATTTATTTTTCATATTTATTTTTTTAGTTTACTTAAAACTATCTTGATACTTTCTATTTTTTTAGCAAAAGAAGAAAGCTTATCTTTTTGTTCTTTGGACACTTTATCGTCTGTCATTAACCCTTCTATTGTACTTTGAGTAGGTACTAAAGTTTTTGACAATAAATCTTCCTCTTTTAAAAATTTCATTACTTTTTCTTTATCTTCAAAATTTAAAATCTCTTTTTTAGCAAAACTGGCTGTAAAATGTTTGCTATCAAAAGATTCTACTTTCTTAAGTTTCATTAAACTGATAATTTCTTCTTTTAAAATTTTTGCATTTTGAAGTGTTGTCGCATACTCTTCTATTTTATTTGCTAAATTTTCTTCAGCAGTAATTTCTTTATCGGTATTAACCTCTGCACCTAAACTTTGGGTTTCTGGTTTGTTATCGCCTTTACCACCGAAAACTGGGCAAATATTTTTATAATCACACCAACGACATGTTCTTTCAGAAGGGGTTGGCTCAAACTTTTTAGCACGAATATCGTTTGCGACATCTAGTACCGTTTGCCAAAAATCAAAAATTACTTTGTCTGACCCTCTTTCAAATTTTATTTCTTTTAATGTTGGCACATAATAGAAAACCATTTCCGCTACTTGAATTTCTTTAACAGCTTTATCTTTTTTTTGTACTACTTTTTTTATATCTTCAGATGCTTCCAAAACTTTTTGATACATATAAAGTTGATCTGGTTCTCGTTGAATTGTTTTACCTGTTTTATAGTCGACAATTCTAAGTTTACCATCACCAAGATAATCTATTCTATCGATGATGCTTAATAAAGATAAGCCATCAATTTTCAAGCTGGCTCTTATTTCGTTTGCAAGCGGAATATGAAAAGTGTCTTTATGTTTATTGTAATATGCAATCAACATTTTTTTGCCGTCTAAAAATGCGGCATATTCTTTTTCTGCTGTTTGATAACCTTTATCTTGCCAAGAAAGTTGTTTCCAATCTTTTTCAAAAAAGTCCAAAAGTTCGGTTAATGTTGGGAAAGGGGGGGTGGTTACGGAATAAAGATATTCCAAACTATGATGAATACTATGACCAAACGCAAAATAAGGTTTTGGCTTTTCTGGTATTCTATATATATATCTGAATTCGTATTTTTTAGGA
>JABHZW010000036.1 GCA_018656005.1 Candidatus Pseudelusimicrobium marinum
ATTCCAAAAACCAAGCGGTAAAGATTTTGCAAGAATAATAAATAAGTAAAATTACTTGTCATCCCGAACTTGATTCGGGATCCAGGATAAAAAAAGAAAAAACCTAGATTGCGGATCAAGTCCGCAATGACAACAAAAGACATAGGAGAAAATTATGAGTCCCCTTAACGAAGACCAAATTCTGGATATTTTCAAAAAACGAAATGCTATTTTGGAAGGACATTTTAAACTTTCAAGTGGTTTGCATAGCGGAAAATATATCCAATGTGCAAAAGTTTTAGAACATCCAGACTCTGCTGAAGTGCTTTGCAATACACTAGCAGAAAGATTTAAAGACGACGATATAAGTGTCGTTATAGGTCCTGCAATGGGTGGTATTGTAGTTGCATACGAACTTGCAAGACAACTTGGGGTAAGAAATATTTTCAGCGAAAGAAATGCTGATAACGAAATGATTTTTAAAAGAGGTTTCGAAATTTTAGAAGGCGAAAACTGCATCATATGTGAAGATGTTGTAACCACAGGCAAATCCACCAAAGAAGTTATAGAACTTGTAAAAAAATATGGTGGCAACTTAGTCGCATGCGCTTCTTTAGTAGATAGAACCACCGACATAGACCTCGGTGTAAGGTTTGAAAGCTTATTACCAGTAGAAGTAGAAACATTTAAACCAGAAGTTTGTCCACTTTGTAAAGATGGTAAAGAGTTGGTTCAACCGGGTTCTAGGAAGAAATTTTAATATGAATGCGCAAGAGTTATATAGTAAGTTAAAAAATGTATCGCACGATTCCTATAAAAAATGGACTCTTAAAGATTGTGAAGAAATAGCTCCAATTGTAGAAAAAATAAATGAACTTAAGAGCCAAAATGACGCAGTCATTTTGGCACATTCTTACACGCTACCAGAAATTGTTTACGGGGTAGCAGACTATGTGGGCGATTCTTACGAGCTTAGTCAAAAAGCAAGCCAAGTTAAAGAAAAAAATATAATTTTTGCAGGTGTATATTTTATGGCAGAAACTGCCAAAATAATTTCGCCAAACAAAACAGTAATAATACCGGCAGGGAAAAGTGGCTGTAGTTTAGCTGATTCCATAACAGCAGAAGAACTTAAAACTTTAAAAGCAAAATATCCACAGGCAAGTGTTGTGTGTTATATAAATAGTAATGCAGAAGTTAAAGCAGAATGCGATGTTTGTGTGACAAGTTCTAATGTTTATGACATAATTTCAAAAATGCCAAAAAAACAAATTATTTTTGTACCGGATAGTTTAATGGCAGAAAACATAAAAGTAGAATTTTTAAAAAGAGGGGTGGAAAAAGAGATAATATCTTCGGAAGGTTCTTGTTGCGTACATGATAGATTTTTAGTGCAAGATGTAGAAGATATCAAACAAAAATATCCTGAAGCAAAAATTATCACACACCCAGAAAGCCGACCAGAAGTTTGTGCTATGTGCGATTTTGTCGGTGGTACAGGGTTAATGTTGAAATATGTAAAAGAATCCGCCCACAAACAATTCGCCGTTTTAACAGAACGGGGACTTGTTAACAGGTTGGAGTTTGAAAACCCAGATAAACAAATAGTAGGACCAATCGCTGTTTGTGGGCATATGAAACGAAACACTTTGGAAGATATTTACTTAGCTTTAGTAAGTCCACTTTCCACACAAATTGTAGAGGTGGATAAAGATGTGGCAGAAAATGCAAAAAAATCTATAAACAAAATGTTCGAAATGGTTGAAAGGAAATAAAAACCTCAACACCTGTCATCCCGTACTTGATACGGGATCCAGGATAAAAAAAAGAAAAAGACCTAGATTGCGGATCAAGTCCGCAATGACAAATAATTTTTAAGGAGAAGCAAATATGTTAGATAAAATTATAATATTGGCACTAGAAGAAGATACTTCCCTAGGCGATATCACAAGCGAAACAATTTTTAATAAAGAGCATTACTGTCAAGCAGTAATAAAAGCAAAAGAAGATATGGTTATCTGCGGGATAGAACTTGCAAAAGAAATCTTCAACCATGTAGATAAAGGCATAAAATTTAAAACTGCCTTCAAAGATGGCGATAAAGTCAAAAAAGGTCAGATACTTGCAACCATAGATGGCAGTACATTAGGTATATTAAAAGCAGAACGGACAGTTTTAAATTTTATGCAAAGACAAAGCGGTATATCAACATTAGCAAGCAAATTCGTATCCAAAGCAAGAAAATACGGGGTAAGAATATGCGATACAAGA
>JABHZW010000019.1 GCA_018656005.1 Candidatus Pseudelusimicrobium marinum
AATCCAAGCATTGACATTAGTAAGCCAAAGAAAACGAGTCTCGCAGGATTTACTAAAAGCACATTTTGGTAGCAGTGCAAGAGCTACAAATATTTTAAGTATATTAGAAATGAAAGGTTTTATTAGTAAGCCAGAAGGTTCAAATAGATGGACAATAAATTTTGAACAAGTAGAATACGAGCTAGAAGAACTCAAACAAAAAGTTGCAAGTGTCACAAGCACACCAGCTGGGTAGGTCAAATGAAAAAGTTTTTAACATTACTATTTTTTATAATGTTTACTATACCCTTGTTTTCAGAGTTTAGAACCCCAGTTATGGATAGCTTGTTAACTTACGACGAATATATAGATACCTTGGAAATAGAGTTTACTCAGAAGAACTATTTCGACGATACAAAACTATCTGAAAACAAGGGTAAATTATATATGGATAAGCAAAGAAACCTTATCCGTTTAGATAGCTATAATCTTTTTGATGAAATTGATCAATATGTAATCACCAACGGTAAAGTTATAAAAGTTTACGATAAAGAAAATAAACTTATAACCAAAACCAAATGGAAAGATTGGTATGAAGCTCAAACAAATAAATTTTTATTTGACTTTGGTAGCTACGAAAAAGTTATAGAAGATTTTAACTTAGTAGAACATTCAGATTACGAACTAAAATTTGTTAATAAAGTATACAAAGATCAAAAGGTAGAATTTGAACTTACTAAAAAATATTTCCCAAAAGAAATAAAAGTAATAAATGAAGACATCACAAACATAATAATTTTAACAGACACAAAATTAAACGAAACTATAGAAAAAGAGGTTTTTAAACAATATGACACTATCAAATAAAATAACATTTTTAAGAGCATTGCTCTCCCTAATAGTATATGTACTATTACTTATGCCTGGTTTCTGGGCTAAATTTGCCGGCTTAATGCTTTTTGCAATTGCAGCCGCAACAGATTATCTCGATGGCAAAATAGCAAGAGAAACAAACACTGTAACATCTTTTGGTAAAATAGCAGACCCGTTTGTAGACAAAGTACTTATAATAGCAGCTTTTATGGCATTCCTATCTAACCCTGTGCTAGATATCCCCGTATGGACAGTATTTGTAATTGTAATAAGAGAACTTACCATAACAACCCTTCGTGTTATCGCGGGGCTTGATGGCTTAGTTTTAGGTGCGGACAGATGGGGGAAACTTAAAACTGTGGTACAAATGGTATCTGCCATAGTGATACTTGCAATGCTTTGTCTATACGAACTTAGCTTGTTTGCAGATTTTAAAAATAGTGCAACCACAATATTTATAACACTATATAAACTTCCTTATATATTAGCGATAACTACTGCAGTAGTTACATTCTTTAGTGGGTTTAGTTATATTGCAAACAATTATAAAAGTTTACAAAAAAGTTGGACCGCAGAAAAAAAACCAAAAAAGAAAAAGGCATAAAAATGGGTAACCTTTATAAAGCATTTTCTACATTACTATTTATAAGTTATATACCTGGCAAAATATTTAAGTTTAAAAAAAATACAGGTGCTGGCTTCTTAGGTACATTTGTTGCATTAATGGTGGCAAAATGTTTACCACAAGGTAATTTGGAATATCTAATTTTCTTGATAATTTTTACATTATTTTCTGTATTCGTATCTGGCAAAAGCGAATTTAAAGAAAAGAAACACGATAATCCCAAAATAATTATCGACGAAGCTTGCGGATATTTCTTTGCAATAGCATTTTTACCAAGAAGTTGGGAATTTTTAATAGCAGCTTTTATTTTATTTAGAATTTTCGATACTATTAAACCTTTGGGTATTAAAAAAATAGATATCGCATTAGAAAACGGATGGGGAATTGTATTAGATGATGTCGCATCTGGCGTTATAACTAACGCACTTATTTGGTCATACATTTTAATTTTTTAGGAGGGTTTTTATGGAATTTGGAAGTTTAAAATCTATCATCGCTGCAGGTGGCGTGGTATTTATATTTTTAGTATTTTTATCAATATACTCTTTAAGCGTAATATTGGAAAGATTTTTTTATTACAGAAATAATTTTGTAAATTCGGGCGAGTTTATAAAACATCTAAGACATCTCATATATAAAAAGGATTTCAAAAAAGTTAAAGACCTTTGCCTAAACACAAAACATTCCGAAACAATGGTAGGTAAAATAATTGCAGAGATATTAAATTCAGATTGTGAAGCAGAGGATGTAGAAAACATTATTCAATGGAATGTATCCAGTTTTTACAAACGATTATCCTCGCTTGCTACAATTGGTAGCACAGCACCATATATCGGTCTTTTTGGTACAGTTTTGGGCGTTATGCATGCATTTTCAGACTTGGCTAGTGCAGGTGGAATGGCAGGTCCTGGGGTTGTGGCAAAAGGTATTTCTGAAGCATTAATTAATACCGCAGCCGGATTATTTGTTGCTATACCTGCTGTTGTTGCTTATAACTATTTTATATCTAAAATTAATTTCTTTATTAAAGAGCTTGAACATATTTGTTACGAGGTTCAAAGTAATAGAACAAAAATAATGAAGGGTTAAATATGAAATTACACAGCCCAAATAAGAATATAATGGCAGAGATTAATATGGTACCGTTTATCGATGTGGTACTAATATTGCTTATTATATTTATGGTTATTACTCCTTTTTTAATGCAGACACAAATTAATGTGGAACTTCCTAAATCCTCGTCTAAGAATGCAGTTTCTAAAGATAATATTATTAAGATAGAAGTTTTTGCAGGTGGCAAAATAGTCGTTAATAAAAGACCTGTAAAACTAGCAGGACTAGAACAAGAACTTATACTTTTAATGGGTAAAAGTAGTGAAAAAACTATACTTGTGCAAGCAGATAAAAATACCAATATTCAAACACTTGTAACTATTTTAGATATTTCTAAAAAATTAGGCGCCAGTTCCCTAGGGATAGGCGTACTAGAGAAAAGTTAATATGGGAAAGTACTTTTTATATTCGGGAGCAATTCACTTTGTTATTTTCATAGCATTTTTTGTGCTAGGTGTTTTTGCTATAAATAAAAAGCAAAGCCCTGTTTATAAAATAGATTTCATATCTTCCAAACCATCGGTGACTACCACAAAAAATGCGGTTAAAAAGCCAAAACTAAAAACTGCAGCAAAAAAAGATGTAGAAAAATATAACACAAAAAAAGAAATAGCCAAACAAACGGCTAAATCAGAAAAAATATCCTTAGGAGCGCCAAGCATATTGGAAGAACCCGCAGAAGAAATTTTTGCCTCTGCCCCTGGCTTAAGAATGGATTTCCCAAACTTCCCATATCCATGGTATATAACCCAAGTACGAAACCTGCTTTGGCAGGAATGGAAAAAAAGAGAACCTAGCCCTGGCTATTTATGTTTAGTATCATTTGCTATACTTAAAAACGGGAAGATAGACAATTTATTAATTGATAAAAATTCTGGAAACAAAACTTTTGATTATGTGGCACTTTCAAGCACAAAGAACGCAGCACCGTTCCCAGCATTACCAAAAGATTATAAGAAAGACGATTTAACCGTCACAGTAGAATATAAAACAAATTAAAGAGGTATAAATATGGGTCGCTTAATTCGAAGAATGTTGGTAATATTTTTAATTCACTTGGCAATATATATTTGTTTCCCTTACACAGCCGGCGATAATGTTTTTATTTTGGCAATTTCACTAATAGCTTGGCTTGGTGGAATAATACTTTTTAGTTTTATATTTTATATTGTGGGACTTTCAAAAAGCAAAACATTCAACTTCTTATTTGACCTTTTTATCGTATTTGTCTCCCTTTACATTCTTTTAAATATATATCCGCAAAGAGATGCTGTTTCGCCTTATCAAAAAGTTGTAGTGCAAAAAAAATATCCTACATACGAAGATGCTAAATACGGACTTTCAAAATTAGGGGTGGATATCCCTTCAAAAAAAACCGTCCAAAAAGATTTTAAACAAACCATAGAAATTTTACCCGAAATAAAAGAAAATCTATCAAACCATTTAGATAAGGATAATGCCAATAATGACTAAAAAGAAAGTACTCATAACTGGTGGAAACGGATTTATTGGCAAATATTTAGCCAATAAGCTACTTTCTGAAGGATTTGCTGTACGAATAGCAGGAAGGGGGAAAAAGCCCTTAAAAATCCCTCAGAAAGTTGAGTATTTTCAAGTAGACTATCATAATAAGGAAAACCTAAAAACCGCACTTAAAGGCTGTTGTGGAGTGTATCATTTGGCTGCAGCGATATATGGCTTTAATTATCAGGATTTTTATAAAGCAAATGTTGTCGCTACCAGAAACTTGGTTCAAGCTTGTAATGAGAAAAATAATATCAAAACTTTTATATATGTATCCAGCTTAGCAGCGGGTGGTTTTACAAAAGATGTCAAAACGGTCGCTTGTGAAGCTTTGCCTCCGCTTCCAACTTCTCATTATGGCAAAACAAAACTTGAAGGCGAATTTGAACTTCATAATTTGCGGGACGATATTAAACATGTAATTTTACGACCGCCAATAGTTTATGGCAGAAACGATGCTTCCACCGGGCAAATTGTTCATTGGATTAAAAAAGGATTTATGATAAATACTACTTCCTGTGGTGACAATTATTTCAGCTTTGTTTATGTAGAAGATTTGGTGCAAGCACTTTTCACTGCATTTGTGGATGCTAAAAAATTTAACCATCAAGTTTTTTATATTTGTGAAGATGCTCAGTATTCTTGGCATTATTTTGTTTCCGAACTTTCAAAAGTATTAGAAACCAAAACACCAAAAATGGTTTCCGTACCAAAACCATTGCTACATATTGTGGCATTTTTGTATCAACTATCTGCAAAAATGTTTAAACATACACCTGCGTTAAATTATGATAAAGTAGAAGAAGTCTGTGTCTTAGGACACTGGATATGCACAAGCAAAAAATGGATTTCTGTCACCAATCAAAAATTTACTAGCCTAAAAGAGGGGTTAGTGAAATCTTATAAATAGTGTTTTTATTCTCTGCAAACTAACCTGTATAATTATTTTTATTTAATACTTATTTAGCATTTTATTTGACCACTATATGGAGTATTTTAAAATTATCGGAGAGAGAGAGAGAGAGAGAGGGATTCGGTCACAAGTAAATTTTAAATTATAATTTTTTACGAGAGTTCTGTGCTGAATTTTTATTTTCTTTCTGACGACTAGTAGGTGCGACGCACCCGAGCGTAGCGAGGGTTCCTACTTTAGGAAGAAAAAAATAAAAATTCAGCCGAAGAGCGAAGTAAAAAATCGGAGAGAGAGGGATTCGAACCCTCGATACCGTTTCCAGTATACACCCTTAGCAGGGGTGCGCTTTCAGCCACTCAGCCATCTCTCCTATAAATACTATTATATCATATTGGAATTACAAAGAAAATAATTGTCTTCATTGTTTTTCTTGCCTTTCTTGAAAAATTATATATAATAACTTTAACTAGCTTTAAGCTAGATAATTATCAAAAAAACAAGGGGGACTTCTATGTTAGAAAAACTTCAAACACAAATACTTAGCATAAAAGAAATATTTTCTTTTTCTGCTAAGTTTGTTCACAAAATGCTACCAAGATTAATAACTTTGGCTATTATTATAGAAATAATATCGCTTCCATTTCTAAGTGTAATAGACGAAGCAGGAGCTGTTGAATATGCTTCAAAACCGTTTATGGCTACAACCTTTGCAATAATAACCATCCTAGCAACAGCTATTGGTTTAGTTATGCTTTTTAAAATTGAAGAGGCTTTTGTAAATAATAAACACATGAGTCTTGTAGAAGCATTTAGCCAATCTAAAAAAATATTCATACCGTTTATTTTAACAGCTATTCTTTGCGATATTATTATTTCTTTAGGGTTTTCACTTTTTCTAATACCAGGAATAATAATATTTACATTTTTAGTGTTTGCTTATCATGCAGCAGCATTAAGAGGTAAATACTTTTTAGATGCTATGAAATACAGTATAAACTTAGTTAAGGATAGATTTTTACACACCTTAATTATGGTACTAATACTTTTAACAGCAAGCACTGTATTGACAATAGCTGTCATTATGTTTGATGCCTTATTAGGATATGTTTTATCTATATTTGGAAGTGTGGGATATTTCTTGTCTGCTATAATATCATTCTTACTATTCTTTATTCCAGGTATATACATATTTATAGCTTACACTGTATTCTTTTTAAATATAGACTATGTGTTTAACAGAACACATAGTAAAACCAAAACTAAAACAAAAGTAAAAGCTTAAAAAGTTTACTTACTAAAAAAGCGGTGGTTCTAGTGAACCACCGCTTTTAAATTTCCTTAAAGATGCCTTGGCTAGCTTTTTTCTATTCTACGAGTTCTTTGTTCTTCTTTATAACATTCAACAACATCGCCGTCTTTTATTTGTTTATAGCCATCTACTAAAATACCACATTCGATATTCTTATCAACTTCTTTTACATCTTCTTTAAATCTTTTCAAACCACCAACTCTACCAGTGAAAACTACTTCGTCTCCCCGATGAACCTTACATTTAGAACCTCTAGTCATTTTACCTTCGTTAACTAAACTGCCAGCAATAATACCAGAACTTAATCTAAACACTTGTTTAATGGTTGCTTTACCTGTTGAAATTTCCACAACTTCTGGCTCTAATAAACCTTCCATCGCAGCTCTTATATCTTCAACAAGTTCGAAAATAATATTGTAGTATCGAATTTCTATACCTTCTTTTTCTGCTTCTTTTGTTGCTTTATCCTCTGCCTTTACATGGAAACCAATGACAATAGCATCAGAAGCTTTTGCAAGCAAAATATCAGACTCATTAATATTACCCGTACCAGAATGGATTATTTTTATCTTAACTTCTTCTGAAGGTATTTTTAAAATAGTATCTTTAATAGCTTCTAACGAACCTTGAACATCGCCCTTTAAAACTATTTGAAGATTTTTAATTTTATGTAAACCACCATCTTGTAAGTCCATTAAGGAAACATGTTTTTTATGTGCAAGACTATCTTCTCTTGCTGCATGTCTTCTTTTATCGGCGATATGTTTAGATTTTTTTTCGCTTTCTACAACATAAAATAAATCGCCCACATGTGGTGGAATTCCGTTAACACCTAAAACTTCTGCAGGATTGGAGGGGGATATACTATCCATTCTTTTACCATGCTCGTTTACTAATGCACGAATTTTACCAGAAGCTGTACCAACCACAAACGGCTGACCAATCTTCATAATACCCTTTTTTACTAAAACGGTTGAGATGATACCTCTTTTTTTATCTAACTTACTTTCTAAAATTACACCGATTGGTTGTGCGCCGTAATCTGCCTTGAGTTCCATTATTTCGGCTTGCATTGCTATCATTTCTAAAAGTTGATCTATATTTTTACCAGTTTTTGCTGACACTTCAACAAAAATTGTAGTACCTTGCCATTCCTCTGGAGCTAAACCTCTTTGAGCTAAATCTTGTTTAACCTTTTCTGCATTTGCTGTTGGAAGATCCATTTTATTAACAGCTACTATTATTGGTGCGCCTGCTGCTTTGGCATGGTCTATAGCTTCGATTGTTTGAGGCATTATACTATCAACCGCAGAAACCACCAAAACGACGATATCTGTTACCTGAGCGCCCCTTGCCCGCATTGCTGTAAAAGCTTCGTGACCGGGAGTATCTAAGAATACAATTTCGCCTCTATCTGTTTGAACTTTGTATGCACCAATATGCTGAGTAATTGCACCAGCTTCGCCTTCAGCTACCTTTGAACTTCTTATTTTATCTAATAAACTTGTTTTACCGTGATCAACATGACCCATAATTGTTACAACTGGTGGACGATGTTTGATATCTTTTTTAGTATCCATTTTGGATATATCACCAGCTATACCACCCAATAATTCGGTTTCTTCAAATTCGGATGCTTTTTCTAATTTATATCCTGCATCTTCTACCACGAGTTCCACAATATCGTTTTCTAGTTTTTGGTTGATGGTTGCAAAAATTCCCATACCGATAAGTTTTTTCATAAAGTCGTTTGGTTTTACACCAAGCTTTTCTGCGAGTTCTTTTACGGTTGGTTTGTCTGCAATTTTTACAATTTTTTCTTTAGGAATTTCTGGTTTTGCTTCTTCAACAACAACTTCTTTTCTAGTGTCTTGAGAAGAATCTTCCATTTGTTTTAATCTTTCTTCTAAATTTTTTACATGAGCTTCGTCGATAGTTATAGTTGGTTTTTTAACTATCTTTTCAACTTTTTCTATTTCGGCTTTTACTTTTTTTACTGCAGGTTTTTTTGTAGGAGCTTTCTTAACCGCAGTTTTTTTAGGAGCACTTTTTTTAGCCGTTGTTTTTGCAGGAGCTTTTTTTACAGCTGGTTTTTTGGCTATAGTTTTCTTTGCAGTAGTTTTTTTAGCTACTGTTTTTTTTGTTGTCTTTTTGGTTTTTGTTTCTTTTTCTTTTTTTACTGCACTCATATTATTTGCTCCTAAATTTTAAGCCATAAATTCTTGTCATTCCGGGCTTGATCCGGAATCTATTTTACCCTAGATCCTGAAACAAGTTCAGGATGACAGGTGTGTTTTTACTTTTTAGCTTTCTTACTGTCGGCTACATATTTTTTTGCACCTTCAATAATTTTTTCTGCTGTTTTTGCACCTAAACCTTGTATGGTTGTTAGATGATCTACTGAAAAACCAGCTATTTGTTCAACATCGCCCATTCCGGCTTTTACAAGTAAATCTGCTGTTTTTGCGCCGATACCGTCAACTTCAGACAATACATTGCTTTTTTCTTTACTTGCTTGTTGACCTTCTTCTTTAAGCTCGTTTTCGCCTTTTACTTCTAACTGCCAGCCAGTTATTCTGGAAGCTAGTTTTATATTTTGCCAGTCTTTACCAATTGCTATTGCAAGCTGATCGTCTGGTACTATTATTAATGCTTTTTTCTCTTCATAGCTTATTACTTTTAAGCTTGTCGCTTTTGCAGGAGAAATTGCGTTTATTATATTTGTTGCAGCATCTTCAGAATGTTTAAGTAAATCTATTCTTTCGCCGTTAAGTTCGCCAGTCACCGCACGAATTCTTGTGCCTCTTAGACCAACACATGTGCCGATAGGATCTATTTTACTATCATTACTTTTTACCATTACTTTTGCTCTTACACCAGGATCTCTTTCGATACCTTTAAGTTCTATAATGCCATCTGCAATTTCGGATACTTCAACTTTAAATAGTTCTTCTAAAAGATCTGGGCTGGTTCTTGATAAAAATATGTATGGTCCTTTTTGACCTTTATCCATTTTGAAAGCAGCGCTTCGAAATCTTATTAATTGTTGATCGTCTTTTACTTCATGAATTTCGGTATGGGACATCACCTTTACAATTATTGCTTTTACTCTTGAATTATGAGGATATCTTTCTCTTTTTAATTGTTCAGAATATGGGAGAATAGCTTCTGCTTTACCAAGGTCTACCACGACATCTCTGTCGGAATATCGTCTGACCAAACCAGTGATGACTTCGCCTTCTCTTGGTTTAAATTCGTTATATAAATTGTCTCTTTCTATGCCTCTTACTTTTTGTATGAGTACTTGTTTTGCTATTTGAGCAGCAATTCTAGAGAAATCTTTAATTTCTAAAGGTCTTTTAAAATCTTCACCCATTTTTACTCTTTTTCTAATGCTCAAAGCTTCGTCTAAAGAAATTTCGGTTTCTTCGTCTTCTACTTTTTTTACAACTTTTACTATATGATAGGCTTTTATTTTGCCTTTTTCGGTATCTATATGTGCTTCTATTTCGGCTGTTTTACCGATATTTTTACGAAGTGCAGATATTAATGCTTCCTCGATTGTTAAAAGAATATCTTCTTTTTTGATATTTTTTTCTCGTTCTAGGGCTTCTAAAGCCATTATCATTTCTCTTTGTTGTTTTTCGTTCATTTTTATTTTCCTCTTCCCTTGTCATTGCGGACTTGATCCGCAATCTAGGTCTTCTTATAAACTTATTTTATCCTGGATTCTGAATCAAGTTCAGAATGACAGGGGTAGTTTTAAATCTTTCTAAACTCTAGTTCTGGGTTTAGATTTGCTTTTTTAATATTGTCGTATTTGAAGTCAAATTCTGTGGTGCCATCATCTAAAATTATACCTTTATCGTCTGCTTTGGTTATACTACCTGTAAACATACCTCTTTTTTCGATAGCTTCTTTAGTAAATATTTTCACCCTGCTACCTATGAACTTTTTGAAATGTTCTGGTTTTTTTAATGCTCTGTATATACCCGGCGAGGATACTTCTAATATATAAGCACCTTCTACTAATTTTTCCATATCTAAGATACTTTCTACTTTATCTGATAAATCTTGACAGTCGCCTAAATTAATGCCACCTTCTTTATCTAAAAAAAACTGTAATTCTTTTTTTGGACCATTGGTTTTTATTACCAAATCCACAACTTCTACACCTTGTGGTTCTAGGGCTTTTGATACTTGTTCTTCTATTTCGTGTTTTGTCGCCATAAAAATACCTCTTTTTAAATAATAGGCGACTTGGTTCACAAGTCGCCTATCAATATCACTATATATAGTATATAACTTTTAAATACTTAGGTCAAATCGTTAAGCTTGGTTTTAACATTTGATAGTTTCCACATTGTTGCATCTTTACTATCTCTTGCTTTATATTCCAAACTATCTTCTTTGAGTGTTTTTGGACTTATTACTATTCTATTATATAGCCCAAGCAAATCTGCTTCTTTAAACTTCATACCCGCTTGTTTATCCCTATCATCCCATAATACTGTTAAGCCTTTAGCCTCTGCTTCCTTTATAAGCAGATTTGCTTGGGCTAGCACTTTTTCGTCTTCGCTTATGGTTATTAGGTGAATGTCGAAGGGAGAAAGTTCTTTAGTCCAAATAATGCCATTTTCGTCATTATTTTGCTCTATGGCTGCTGCCACAACTCTTGTAATACCGATTCCATAACAACCCATTATGAAAGGGTGAGGTTTTTGATCTTTATCTAAAAATTTAGCATTCATACTTTCGCTATATTTTGTACCTAGCTTAAATGTATGGCCAACTTCTATACCGCGGGTGGATTTATATTTTCCGCCACATTTAGGACATTTTTTACCGGCTTTTTCATCGCTGGCAAGGTATCCACATTCTACACATTCTTCTATGGCATTTTCACCCGTTTTGGCTACTACCATAAATTCATGCGAAAAACTTCCACCGATATTTCCACTTTCTGCTTCAACAGCTTTAAATTTCAAACCACATCGGGTGAAAATGCTGTTATAAGCTTCAAAAAACTTTTTATACCACTCTTCGGCTGATTTTTCTGTTTCGCAAAAACTATAAGCATCTTTCATATAAAATTCTCTTGAACGCATTACACCAAACCTTGGTCTAATTTCGTCTCTAAATTTTATACAAAATTGATATAACACAACTGGTAATTGCTTGTAAGATTTCACATCTCGTTTGATACAATTTGTAATAACTTCTTCGGCGGTGGGGGAGAAACAGAAACCTGCTTTTTTTCTATCTTCAAATCTTAGGAGTTCTTTGCCGTATTCTTCCCACCTGCCTGTTTGCTCCCAGAGTTCTTTTGGTTGGACGGCGGGGAGGATAATTTCTTGTGCGCCGATTTTATCTAGCTCTTCTCTGACGATATTTTCTACTTTTCTAAAGACTCGCATACCGAGTGGCAACCATTCGTAGATACCACTGGCAGTTTTTCTGATAAGCCCAGCACGAAGCATAAGTTTGGCAGATAAAATATCTGCATCTTTTGGTGCTTCTTTTAATGTGGGGGCATAATATTGTGAAAGTTTATTTGCCATATTTTTTATTCCTTTATTTTATTTATTATAGTAGATATCCATTCTTTTTGCGATAGTTTTTTGGTTTGTTTGCCAGCTTCGAAAAATATTCCTTTGGATTTTCCACCAGCTATTCCGAAATCAGATTCCTTCGCTTCGCCTGGCCCGTTCACTATGCAACCCATCACCGCTATCTTTTTGCCAGTGGACTTTTTAAGTAGTTCTGGATCATTATAAATTCTATCCTCAAGTTCTTTGACCACACTTGCCACATCAACCTCGCATCGTCCACAAGTAGGACAGGATATTATATTAGGTCCATATTCGCGAAGCCCTAAAGTTTTTAAAATTTCGTATGCTGTGCGAACTTGTAAAATCGGCGATTCGGTCAACGATACTCGTATCGTTGCACCGATTTTGCTTCGCAAAAGCTCCGACATCGCTATCGCCGATTTTACACTCCCAGCGATAAAACTTCCAGCTTCGGTCAAACCAATATGTTGAGGTATCTCTGGCATTTGCTTTGCAAATTTTTTGCAAGCTAAAACCGTTCTATTTAAATCGTCTGCTTTCAACGATACTAATACTTGTTTGAAATTTAATTGTTCTAAAATATTTATTTCTTCGATTGCTTCTTGCACCATAATATCTGCATATTTTTCAGAAGACCAACTACTCGTATCTGCATTTTTTATTGCTTTCAAACTTCCTGCATTTACACCTATTCTTATTGGTATCTTTCTATCTTTACAGGCTTTGACAATATCTTTAACTTTTTCAGCATCGCCGATATTGCCCGGATTAATTCTAATTTTATCTATACCTTGTTTTATGGCTTCTAAGGCTAATTTATGATCGAAATGAATATCCGCCACTAATGGATTTGTTATTTCAGCTTTTATCTTTGCGATTTTTCGGCAGGCATCCATATCTGGTACTGCTATCCGATTAATCTCACAACCGATTTTTTCAAGTTGTTGGATTTGTTTAATGGTAGCCAAAACATCGCGCGTATCTGTATTACACATACTTTGTACACGAATTGGGTTATTACCACCTAAAACAAATTTGCCTAATTTAATTTCTCTCATAATATTTTTTATTAGCCCTCACCCCACCCCTCTCCCAAGGGGAGAGGGAGGAATTTTTAAAATCATTTACCTGTTTCCACGACCTCTATTTCCTGTTTTTTATTTGGTTTTTTCATCCTGATAACATCGTTATAAGTTGCAAAAATTAAAAGCCCGACAAGTAGTGTTAAACCAACCATACTAGCTTTTTCTACAACCTTTTCTGGTACTCGTTTTCTACGGATACCTTCTATCATAAAAAACACCGCATGTCCGCCGTCCAAAATTGGGATTGGGAATAAATTAAACATACCAATAGCAACGGATATTAATCCTATAAATGCCATATAATCTGCAAAGCCTTTATGGACGGCTTTACTTATCATTGTGACAATCCCAACTGGTCCTGCCAAGTCTACTTTTTCTTTTTTATAAATTTTTGTGGCTAAGGTTTTTAGCGAATAATATGTCCAAAACCAGCACTGATACGCACCAGCTTGAACAGAACCCACCAAACCTATTTTCTCGTACACAAAATGAGGTGCTATGCCTATTATTGCATTTTGAGTAGTATTATCTATCTGAGGGGTAATAGCTACTTTTTTTATTTCATTATTATGCTGATAGGTAATATTAACATCACCCTGAGTTTTGTGAATTAAACCCGCCATTTCTATCCATTTATCGACGGATTGCCCATTAACACTTAAAATTGTATCGCCTGCTTTAATGCCTGCTTGATAGGCAGGATAATCTATAGCGATATCACCTATTTTGGTAGTTGCATTTTGAAAATCAGTGGCTGGTTTACCCATGAAAAATATTAAAGATGTAAATATCAAAAATGCTAACACATAGTTCATAGCAGAACCGCTTAATACCATTATCAATTTTTTGTACCAAGGTTGAGTACAAAATTCGTCTGGTTTATGTTTCGTATTTTCCGAGGGGAAAAACTCGCCCGCAGGTTTAACAAACCCGCCAAATGGGATTGCTCTTAATTGATATTCCGTATCGCCATGTTTTTTATACCAAAGTTTTTTACCAAAACCTAAAGCAAATTCTTCAACCCTAATGCCTAACCAACGGCAAGCTAAGAAGTGTCCTAATTCGTGAATAAAAATTATTAACCCAAGTGCAAATACTACACCTACTACTGATAAAATCATATCTTCTCCCTACTATGTTTAGTTGCCCAATTGTGTATCTCTTGGACTTTTTTTAAATTCAAATTTCTCGCACTTTTATACGGATTCTTATTTAAAACTTTTTCTATTAATTTAGAAATATCTGTAAATTTAATTTCGCCTGCCAAAAACTTTTGTACCGCAACTTCATTAGACGCATTTAATACCACTGGATAACTTCCACCTTTTTTAGCGCATTGTAATGCCAAATTTAAACAAGGAAACTTGTTTAAATTTGGCCGATAAAACTCTAACTTACCAAGTTCAAACAAATCTAGTTTTTTTACTGGCGATTTGCATTTTTCGGGATAGGTAATTGCATATTGTATAGGCAACTTCATATCCGGCAGGGACATTTTTGCAAGTATACTGCCGTCCTTATACTCCACCGCACCATGCACCACGCTTTGTGGATGTATAACAATTTGTATTTTATCCATAGGTATAGAAAATAGATGCATAAGTTCTATAAGTTCAAACCCTTTATTCATTAATGTTGAACTATCTATTGTTATTTTAGGACCCATCTTCCATCTAGGATGTTTCAATGCTTGGGCGGGGGAAACTTTGCTAAGATTACCTTTATAATTGAAAAACGGACCGCCTGATGCTGTTAAAAAAAACTTTTCTACAAGTTTACTTGTATTGTGATATGTTGACGGGCAAATGCCGTCTAAACATTGGAAAACTGCTGAAGGTTCGCTATCTACTGGCAAAATCTTAGCATTGTATTTTTTAGCGAGCTTCATTATTAATTCGCCTGCCATAACAATTGGCTCTTTATTTGCCAATGCAATGGTTTTACCGGCTTTTATAGACGATATAAGCGGTTCAAACCCTACACTGCCTACCAAACCATTAATAATTAAATCTGCTGGCTTTAGACTGCTTAAAAAATTTAAACCCTTCAATGTTGGGGATAAAAGTTTTGTGCCTGCTGGTATCTTGTTTTTAATTTTATCATGAGTAGCTTTTGGTAGCACTGAAACATATTTGGGTTTAAATTTTTTAAGCTGTTGTAATATCAAAGCTTCTTTCCCATAAGTGGAAAGCCCCAAAACTTTATAACCCTTGCCTAGCTTAGAAATTACTTCTAAACTTGAGGTGCCTATTGAACCGGTAGATCCTAAAACTACAATATTCTTCATTAAAAAATCCTATAAAATAAAAAATAAAACTGCGTAATAAAAAATTGGTGCGAGTAAAATAAAACTATCAAACCTATCCAAAATACCGCCATGTCCAGGGAGCAAATTAGAAGAATCTTTAACACCTGTACTTCGTTTTATTAAACTTTCAGCCAAATCTGATATTTGTCCTACCACCCCGATAATAAACCCTAAAATTACAGCTTCAGTGGTGGAAATACCTACTCCTGCAAGCAACAAATTATTTAAAATAACCGTAACCATTACAGCACCCAAAACACCTGCAATTGCACCTTCCCAACTTTTCTTTGGACTCACATCTGCATTAAGTGCATGTCGTCCAAATTTTGTGCCGGCAAAATATGCGGAAATATCACAAGCCCAAACGGACACAAATAAAATTATCGTTAGATATTCGCCGTGCTGTGCGATTTCCCTTATACTTATTAAATGAACAAGAGTCCATGTGATAAAAAATATTCCAAAAAATGTATAGCATAAACGGAGGAAAGATTTTTTTCGGCTGATAATTTCAAAAAACACAACACCAAAAATAATCACACTTATTGTTAGAGGGAGTAAATTGTCTGGCAAATTACTTTCTAACGGTAAGCGACCTATAATTAAGGATAAACCCAAAAGCAGACCAAACAAAATAAGCGAAAAAAAGTTGACACTTCTTTGTCCAGCTTTAAGGATTAAGCCATATTCGTATAGGCAAAGAGCCATAATACAGCCGATAAATACTATATAAGGAATATTCCCTATATGCACCGCCGCGATGACGAGTGGTATTCCTATTAAGGATGTAATAATTCTTGGTAAAAGCATAAGGATATTCTACAAAATTTATTAAATAAATTTATATTAAGAAAGTATATTGAGTAGACAAATACACCATAAAACAAACAACATTACCCCATAGTATTAAGGGTACTTTAAAATTGTACTTTGCCAAGAAGTAAAGTACCCTTAATATTTTATGTTTTTTTAATTTTTTTGTAAATAATTTATTTGTATTAGGTTAGTTTTTAGATTCCGCCAAAACGACGAGTTCTTTGCTGATATTCCGAAATAGCTTTTTCTAGATTAAATCTTATTCCATTTTAAATATGCAGTTTGGGTGTCGCCATTGATTGTAAATAGCTTCGTTTTTAATAATAAAGTATTCTTATCTACATCAAATATTCTTTCTTGAGCACTCCCTACCCAATTAGGAAAAATACTATGTGTAATTTTGTGATATACTACTTCACCCTTTATTTCATAAAATCCTGCATATGAGATATAACTTTCATATCCACTTGCTTTTTCTTCTATAGTTCCTTTGAATAAATCATTCTCTTTGAATTCTATTCGATCATCCTTTGAAATAACAACAGACATATAATTATCAGAATTATAGGATATATAACCACTTGCGTTTTTGCCAAATGGATAGTATTCAACACCTTTTGAATCAATATTTTTCCAATATTCTAGCTTCCATGTTCCAATTAGTAGATTATTTTTCACATTATTTTTCCTTTTTCTAGATACCGCCATATCTGCGGGTTCGGTTTTGATATTCGGATATCGCTTTTTCTAGATTAGATTTTTTGAAGTTTGGCCATAAAGTTTTTGTGAAATAAAATTCCGAATAGGCACTTTGCCATATTAAAAAATTGGAAACTCTTTGTTCGCCAGATGTTCTTATAATCAAGTCCACAGGGGGGGTGTTATTATAAAGATATTTTTCTAAGTCGCCATCTTTAATCTTCTTTTTACCAGACAATATAACCCTATTTACAGCATCTGTAATTTCCTGCTGACCGCCGTAATTTATAGCCAAGTTTACCACTAATCCTTTATGCTTTTTGGTTTGGTTTGCCAATTTTTTAAGCCCAGAAATTATGCCAATAGGCATTTTGCTTTCTCGTCCGCTGAAAAGAAATTTTATATCTGTTTTTTCCTGCGAATATTTTTTAAGCATACCTTTCAAAATATTCATAAGCCCGTTAACTTCGGTTTTAGGTCTTGCCCAGTTTTCGCAGGAAAAAACAAATAATGTTAAATAGTCCACACCAAGCTCTTGGCAGTTTTTAATAATATTTTCTGCTGTTTTTACGCCTTGCTTATGCCCAGCCATACGAGGTAAACCTTTGGCTTTCGCCCATCTACCGTTGCCGTCCATAATTATAGCGATATGCTTTGGAACTGTGTTTGAATTAATTTTCATTGATAAATAAGAAACCTATTAAACTGTCATTATTTCTTTTTCTTTTTCTGCGACAACTTTTTCTATTTCAGCTATTAAACTATCTGTAATTTTTTGAATTTCTTGCTCGTATCTTTTACAATCGTCTTCAGAAATTTCTTTTAATTTTTCAGATTTTTTTATTTTTTCTATAGCATCTCTTCGCTCGTTTCTTACAGAAATTTTATAATCCTCTGCCATTCTTCCCACATTTTTCACAAGTTGTTTTCTTCTATCTTCTGTCATTTGTGGAAGTGTCAAACGAAGCACCTTACCGTCGTTTAAAGGGTTTGTACCAAGGTCTGCATTTTGAAGTGCTTTATCTATTTCTGCTAAGGCACTTGCATCCCATGGTTGAATTAACAAGCTTTTTGCGTCTGTTACGGTTATCGCCGCAGTTTGTTTAAGCGGGGTTGGTGTGCCGTAATAATCCACCTTGATATTTTCTATCAATTGCGGATGCGCACGACCTGTTCGTATTGTGTGTAAATCTCTTTCTAATTTTGACACATGAGTTGTCATTTTTTCTTTTACAACTCCTAAAAATGCTTCTATGTTTTCCATAATTTTACTCCTTAATATATTGTAGTGCCAACATTTTTGCCAAGCATTGCTTGTTTGATGTTGCCTTTTTTATGTAAATTAAAAACTTTTATTGGAAGTCTGTTTTCTAGACAAAGTGCTAAAGCTGCAGTATCCATAAATTTTAAGTTTTTTTCGATAGCTTCCCCATAAGTTATTTTGCAAATAAGTTTTGCTTTTTTATTTTTTTTCGGATCGCTACAATAAACACCATCTACTTGGGTAGCTTTCAAAAGCATATTCGCACCGATTTCCGATGCCCTTAAAGCTGCAGCACTATCTGTTGTGAAAAATGGATTACCAGTGCCACCTGCAAAAATTACTATTCTGCCTTTTTCTAAGTGACGAAGTGCCTTTCTTCTGATAAATGGTTCGCCAAGTGATGCCATATCTATCGCTGTCAAAACTCGTGTTGTTATGCCTTCTTCTTCTAAGGCAGATTGTAATGCAAGCGCATTAATTACGGTTGCTAGCATACCCATATTGTCTGCGATTACTCTGTCGATGATACCACCGCCGTCTTTAACGCCTCTCCAGATGTTTCCACCGCCGATAACGATACCTAGCCGACATTTGACACTTTTATGAGCAGTAGCAAGTTCTTTAGCGATACTTTTAAGAGCGATAGGGTCAATACCTCGTGAATTTTTTTTCTGTAAAGATTCGCCCGATAATTTCAAAACCATAGTTTTGATTTTTTTAATTTTTGTAGCTGTTTTAGACTTTTTTGCTGGCATTTAATTACTCCTGCATATATTTACTTTATTATAGCAAAAAGCCGATGGCACGTGCCATCGGCTTTTAAATTATCTCATAAGTTAAAAGATATTAAAAGCGAGCGAATCTTGTTACTTTCAATTCACAACCTATTTCTTTGGCTTGTGCTTCAAAATAATCTTTTACGCTTAATTTACTATCTTTAATATATTGTTGTTCCATCAAACAATTTTCTTTACAGAATTTTTTCAACTTTCCAGGCATCATTTTTTCAATTGCCATATCCGGTTTACCTTCATTCTTTGCTTGTGCTGTAAATACTTCTTGTTCTTTTTCTAAAACATCTTTAGGAACATCCTTTTCTTCTAACCAACTAGCTATCATACCAACTGCTTGAAGTGAAAGTTCCTTTGCTAAAGTTTGCATTTTATCTGTATTGCCACAGTTTTCTTTTCCGCATACAATTTCTACCATAGCAGCTTTTTTATTGTCGCTGTGGATATAACTTCCAACAACTGCACAACCTTCGGCTTTTTTCCAAGCTTCTTTTTGTTTGAGTGTTACATTCTCACCAAGCTTTGGTGCTACTTCTGTGATAAGAGTTTTGATTTTATCTTCATCAGCATTTTCGCTAACTAATGTAGCTACATCTTCTGCCAACTTGATAAACTCTGGAGTTTTTGCAACAAAATCTGTTTCGCAACCCAAAAACGACATAGCAGTTGTATCGGCAGTACTTTTGATAACTACTCTACCTTCATTGGTTTCTCTTCCAGATCTTTTTGCCATATCAGCAAGACCTTTCTTTCTTAAGTAGGTTATTGCCTGCTCCATATCACCGTTATTTTCTTGTAGAGCTTTTCTACAATCTAACATACCGGCGCCAGTTTTTTGTCTTAATTGTTTTATATCTTGTGCTAATGACATTTTATGCACCTTCCTTTTCTGCTTCTACTTTTTCTTCTTTCGCACTTGCTTGCATTGCATCTGCTATTGCATTATTTTCTTCTTCTTTAGCTTGTGCTTCTTGTTCGCTTTCTTTTGTTGCTTCTGCTTTACCTTCTAGTAAAGAATCTGCCACAAATGTACAGAAGAATTTTACTGCTCTTGCAGCATCGTCGTTACCTGGGATTGGGTGATCCACCAATTCTGGGTTACAGTTTGTATCACATACAGATATTACTGGTATGCCTAAAATTTTTGCTTCTTTTAATGCACCGTCGTTATCTACGAGGTCTACAATAAAAATTAAGTCTGGTAAAGATTTCATATCTCTTACACCGCTTAAAAGTTTGCTTAATCTTGCATGTTCTTTGTTTAATCTTGAAGCTTCTTTTTTGGATATTGCTTTAAAAAGACCTTCTTCTTGCCATTTTTCCAGCTCTTTTAATCTTTCAACAGATTTTTTTACTGTTTGAAAGTTTGTTAATATCCCACCAAGCCATTTTTCACAAACATAAGGCATGTTTGATCTTGTAGCTTCAGCTTTTACAACTTCTTGTGCTTGTTTTTTTGTACCAACAAACATACATTTTTTGCCTAATTTTCCTTGTTCTTTTAGGAAAACATGCACTTTTTTTAGTTCTCTTAGGGTTTTTTGTAAGTCGAGGATATGTATTCCGTTTCTTTCACCAAAAATGTACTTACCCATCTTTGGATTCCATTTGCTTGTTTGATGTCCGAAGTGTACGCCACTTTCCAACATCGATTTCATCGATATATTAGCCATTCTTTAACTCCTTGTAGGTTTTTGCCTGAAATTTAAAATATTTAGTAAAATATCTTATGTAGACAAATAACCAGCACCACTTACACAAACACATTTAGTTTTTATCTTTGTCGCATTTATGTAAAACAGTGCTTAAGTAAATTATACCACATTGGAGCGAAAATGAAAATAGCAGTTTGTCAGCTTAACCATTTAATTGGTGATATTAAAGGAAATAGTGCAAAAATTATTAAGTATCTAAAAAAAGCAGAAGCTAAGGGTGCAGACATTGCTGTATTCCCAGAAACCGCCATTACCGGCTACCCTTGTGGCGATTTATGGTACGACAAAAGTTTTATTAAGGAACAATTAAAAGCTTTCAAACAAATTTCAAAACATACAAAAAAAACTGCTTGTATTATAGGGTATATAGATTTTGATAAGAAGACAGATTTTTTGGAAAATTGTTCCGCCCTTATATATAAAGGAAAGATACTTGGCAAATCCCTAAAAATGAGACTTGCAATTTGGGACATTTTTTATGATAACAGATATTTCGTGCCAGCAAAAAAACAGAAGCTCGTAAATTTCAAAGGTAAAAAAATCGGGCTAACAATTTGTGCAGATATCTTTGCACCAGATAAATATTTTACTAATGCTCAAAATCCTATCAACTATCTTAAAGGGGCAGATTTTATTACCCATATTTCTGCATCGCCTTATTTTTTAGGACGAGTTAAAAGTAGCAGAAACGGACGGGTAATAAAATCTGCCCAGAAATTAAAATGTCCTGTGATAATGTGTAATATGGTAGGTGCAAATGACGATGTAATTTACGACGGTGGTTCCACCGTTTTTGATAAGAATGGAAACACCATAGCAAAAGCCAAAAGTTGGCAAGAGGATATGTTTTTGGTTAACTTAAACAGACAGCAAAAAATAGCTCCTTACAAAGAAAATCAGGTACAAGAAATACACGATGCTTTAGTGCTTGGCATAAAAGATTTCTTTGCTAAAAATAAATTAAAAAAAGCAGTTATTGGTTTAAGCGGTGGGATAGATTCCGCAGTTGTCGCTTGCCTTGCTTCAAAGGCACTCGGCAAGCAAAATGTCTATGCTTATTATTTGCCATCAAAATATAGCGCTAAGTTAAGCGAAAAATTAGCAAAAAAATTAGCGAAAAATTTAGACATTAATTTTGAAACGATTGATATTAAAAAAATTCATCAATCGTTCTCGCAAACTTACGGTAAAGTAAAAAGTTTAACAGATCAAAATATTCAAGCCAGAACTCGTGGTAGTCTACTTATGAGTTTTGCTTCAGAACTTGGTGGACTAGTTTTAGCATGTTCCAACAAAACAGAAGTTGCTTGTGGATATTCCACAATGTACGGCGATACATGCGGTGGGTTAATGCCTATTGGTGATTTGCTCAAATATAGAGTTGTGGAACTTGCAGAATTTATAAATACAGGTTGCGAAATAATTCCTAATGGAATTATTTCGCGAGCCCCTTCCGCAGAACTCAAGGCAAACCAAAAGGACGAAGACGATTTACCTAAATACGAGATTTTAGATAATATAGTACAACTATATATAGAGGAAGGGGGAAAAGTAGAAAGCATTTCCAAAAAGCTAAAAGTTTCCAAAAAATTGGTGAAAGATATTATCACAAAAATAGATAGAGCAGAATTTAAAAGATATCAAGCACCGCCTATTTTAAAGATAACAAAAAAAACTTTTGGACCAGGTCGCAAAATGCAAATTGCTAGAAAGTAGATAAATATGACAAAAAAATATTACGATTTTGAAATACCCAAAAATTTAATTTTCAATACAAGAGAATTAATAGATGTTTTACCCCTAAAATGTAGTGTAAAATTAGATGTTAAAAATTTTGAAAATATTTTAAGCAAAACCTTAAAACTAAAAGAAACAATTGTGAAATTAAATTTCACAGGTGTGGGTAAAGAGATATTAGCAGGTGGCATAATTGAAGGTAAAATTTCAACACAATGTTCAAGATGTCTAAAAGAAATTGAAAGCGAATTTTCTGAAGAATTTTACGAAACACTATCGACTACTGCTAAAGAAATTGATATAATGAATATAATACAACAAACCTTAGCGCTTGCTAATGAAATACAATATTTGTGTTCCAGCGAGTGTAAAGGGTTGTGTTTTATATGTGGTGAAAATCAAAATATAAAAAAATGTAAATGCGAGGAGAAGAAACAATCTCCATTCGCAGTTTTAAAAGATAAATTTGACAAGAAAAATAAAAAAGAAAAGTAAAAAATAATTTTTACGAATATTTTTGTGGAAATTTTTATTTTCTTTGCGACGACTAGTAGGTACGGAGTAGCGAGCGAATGCGAGCACCCCTACTTTAGGAGCTAAAAAATAAAAATTTACCAAAAAGAGGAAGATAAAAAATGCCTAATCCAAAACGGAAACACACTCGCTCACGAAGAGATAAAAGAAGATCTGAAAACTGGAAAGTAGCACTACCAGGACAAGCAATATGTAAAAACTGTCAAGCAGTAATAAGAGCTAACACCATTTGTCAAGATTGCGGAAGCTATAAAGGTAAAGTAGAGAAAGCTCCAAAAGTAAAAACTGACAAATCAGAAGAAAATCAAGAACAAAAATAGTGCGAGTCGTCGCAAGACGAAATAAAAAAATAGATTTTTTACAAATATTTTGTGCTGAATTTCGGTTTTATTTCTGACGACTAGTAGGTGGGAACCACCCGAACGAAGAGAGGGAATCCTACTTTAGGAAGAAAAAAACCGAAATTCAGCCAAAAGATGAAGGAAAAAATTATGAGAATTGCTATAGATGCTCAAGGCGGAGATTTTGGAATAGCCCCAAATATAGCGGGAGCGATAAAAGCTTCTGTCGAACTTGGTCATGAAATTATTTTAGTAGGCGACGAACAAAAAATAGAACAAGAAGTTAGGAAACATAAGCGAAGAGGCAAAATTTCCATAGTTCATGCTCCTTCAATAATAGATATGAGTGCAGATCCTGCCAAAGAATGTAAAAACAAACCAGATTCCAGTATAATGGTTGCAGCAGGACTTGTAAAAAGTAATCAAGCTGAAGGATTTATATCTGCAGGTAATTCAGGCGCTACAATGGTAGCATCTTTACTAAATATCGGTAGAATAAAGGGCATTTCTCGCCCAGCAATAGCAGTTCCACTTCCAACCCTAAACGGTTTTTCCCTATTATTAGACGCAGGTGCCAATACAGATTGTAAAGCAGAACATCTTGCTCAATTTGCATTAATGGGAAGTATTTATAGCGAAATAATCTTTGAGAAGAAAACCCCAACAATAGGTTTATTATCCGTAGGTGAAGAAGAAAGTAAAGGGAATGCTTTAATTAAAGAAACTATCCCTTATATGAAAAAAGCAGATTTCAATTATTTTGGAACTATCGAGGGAAGGGACATACCTCAAGGCATAACAGATGTTGTCGTATGCGACGGTTTTGTAGGCAATGTAGCATTAAAACTTGTTGAAGGTATGGGGAAAACTTTAATCGATATGATTAAAATCGAAATTACTAAAAACCCAATATCTTTACTTGGCGGACTACTTGCAAAAAGTGCATTCAAAAAAGTCAAAGCTAAAACAGACCCTGATACCCTCGGCGGTGCTCCACTTTTAGGCATAAACGGAAGTGTAATAATAGCACATGGTAAAAGTAATGAAAAAGCAATTTTCAATGCAATAAAGGCAGCGGGCAAATTAGCAAAACATCAAGCTAATGAAAAAATAAAAACAGCTGTAGATAAATTTAACCAATCTTTGTATTTTGAAGAAAAATAGACTATATTATATATATAAGATATTATTAGCAAAAATATGCTAAAATTCTTAGGATAATTATGATGAAAAATTTAGAAAATAAAAACACTATAATAACCGGCGGAGCGCAAGGCATAGGACTAGCTTTTGCAGAAATGTTTGCAGAGTATGGCAGTAATATATCAATATGTGATATTAACAAAGATGCTCTAAAATCTGCCAAGAAAACACTAGAAAAATATGGTGTGAAAGTTTTTGTTAAGAAAGCAGATATATCTAATTCAGAAGACTGCAATGCATTTGTTAAAGAAACAATAGAAAATTTAGGGAAAATAGATGTTTTAATTAACAATGCAGGCGTTACAAGAGACAATTTAACTGTAAGAATGTCTGAAGCAGACTGGGATTTAGTTATTAATATAAACCTAAAAGGTGCATTTTTGATAAGCAAAGTTGTGCTCACCCATATGATGAAAAATAGAAGCGGTAGCGTAGTTAATGTAGCATCAATAGCAGGGCAAGCAGGCAATGCGGGACAAGCTAATTATAGTGCCTCAAAAAGTGGGCTTATAGGTTTAACAAAAAGTTTAGCAAGAGAGTTTGCCGGAAGAAATATCCGTGTGAACGCAATAGCACCAGGATTTGTAAGAACTGCTATGACGGAAAAACTTCCGCAAGATGTTCAGGATAAAATTTTGGCAACTATCCCGCTTAAAAGATTTGCAGAGCCACAAGACATTGCAAAAGCGGCATTATTTTTAGCAGGTGAACAATCGACATATATCACGGGTCAGGTACTTGGGATAAATGGCGGATTGTACATATAAATTAAAAATAAATTAGAATTAAAAATTAATTTTACGAAGTAGGTTTTTACTACTATTTTTCGTTTCTACGAGGCCTGAGCGAGTGCGGTGTGCATTAGCGAATACTCCGCAGGAGTAGCGGCACATAAGCGAGCGAAAACGAAGTAGAAACGGAAAAGAGGAGAAAAAAATGGCTGAAAACATAGAAGAGAGAGTGAATAGCATAATAGTAGAACAACTAGGCGTAGAAGCTAGCGAAGTTAAACCTGAAGCTCAGTTTGTAAACGACCTAGGAGCAGATTCTTTAGATACAGTAGAGCTTATTATGGCTCTAGAACAAGAATTTGATGTAGAAATTCCAGACGAAGAAGCAGAAAAAATTAAAACAGTAGGTGAAGCGTTAGAATATTTGAAAAATCACGCAAAAAAATAAACTGTGAATGCCAAAAGCATAGAAAAAATTGAAGATATACTAAATTATACCTTTAAGAATAAAAGCATCTTAAGGGAAGCTCTTACACATAAAAGTTACAGCTCTTTAGCTAAGAAAGAAAAGTATAACGAACGCTTAGAATTCTTGGGGGATAGTGTATTAGGTTGTGTAGTAGCAGATTATGTTTTTAATAACCGTCCCGATTTTGAAGAGGGACGGTTATCTAAAATAAAGAGCAATTTAGTATCAAGAAAAAATGTATACCATTGGGCAGATAATATAAATTTGGGCAAATATTTATATTTAAGCTCAGCTGAAGTAGCTAGCGGGGGGAGAATTAGGGAAAGTATCCTCTCAAATGCTATGGAAGCAGTTTTAGGTGCCGTTTATTTAGATGCTGGATATGTAAAGGTTAAAAAAATTATCCTTACTTGGGCAGAAAATCAAGACCTTGAAGATTTTGATGACGATTTTAAAAGTGTACTTCAAGAATATATCCAAAAGAAAAACAAAAGTTTGCCAAGATATGAAGTAATTACTACAGTAGGCCCAGAACACGATAAGGTGTTTACCATAGAAGTCTATATCGACGATAAATTGCTTGGTAAGGGTAAGGGTAAGAACAAAAAATCTGCTCAGCAAAATGCAGCAAAAAATGCATTATCAAATTTAAAATAAGTTTAGGGATTTTAAATGAAAATTAAAAAAACACCAAAAATTTTACTTGTCATTTTCTTTATAATACCTGTAATTATATTGCTAGCATTCACAGTTTTTAGCAATATCTCAGACAAGCTTATCGGTAAAGACAAAAAACTTAAACTAAATACCAATGTAGATTATGGTGCAAAAATAACAACAGCAATTTCTAAAGGCGACTATGCACAAGTGGAAGATATTTTTATAAGAGGGCTAGATATTGATACCCCAAATATTAAAGGTGATTCGCCATTAATGAGTTCTATAAGATACAAACAACCCAAAATAAGAGACTTAATTTTAAGTCTATATCCAGACATCAACAAACCCAATAAAATCGGCGACAGACCTATATTACTTGCCACCAAACAAAATGATTTTGAAACTATCAAAATATTAACCATATCCGGTGCGGATTTGAATGTAAAAAATAATTATGGATACACTCCAGTTTTAGCAAGTATAAATTTGGGTAATAAAGATATGGCAAGACATTTTATAACCTATGGTTCAACCGCTGGCATAAATTCTGATAATTTTTTTAAATACATCGCTAAAAAAAATATGCTTGGTATAGAAGTATTTTTAATAGGTGGTATAAGCCCAAATGTGTTTGATAGTAGTGGTAATACCGCATTAATAATAGCCAGTGCAAATGGCGATGGTAAACTTGTAAGTTTGATGTTAAAGTATAAAGCAAATTTAAATATAGTTAATAAATATGGCACAAGTGCCTTGATATATTCTGTGATGAAAGAGAATAAACAAATTGCAAAATATTTAGTAAATAAAGGTGCTGATGTTAATATAATTAATAAAAAAGGCGAGACTGCAATTTTCTGGGCATCGTATCACGGCTACGACGATATTGTTAAACTTTTATTAGAAAAAAATGCTAATCCTACCGTAAAAACCAAAAAAGGAATAACTCCTTATGGTATCGCTGAAAAAAGATATCAAAAAAAAGTAATAAGATTATTTAGAAAATATAATATAAGAAGTTAACTAGTACTTTTGGGTCTTGTTAAAATCTGTACAGATGGTATACTTATATTGACATCCTATGATATCCCAATAAAAATAAAGAGAGGTAAATATGAAAAACATAATAAAAATTACATTAGCTTTGGTATTAATACCAGCTATATTTTGCACAGTACTTAATGCTCAAAATGTTGAAGATATTCAAAAACGAGAAGCAATAATTTTAAACTCTGCAGAAACTGGATATATTTATGACATGGTAGATGAGGCCTTGGGTCCAACGCAGAGGGATCAGAAAATAAATGTAAACCCTTTAGATGAAAATGACGTTTCAGCATTTGAAATTGCTTTAAAGAATAAAAACTACTTGATAGCTGAATATATATTAACCGCTGAAAAAATTCAAACACTTAGAAAATATCAGCTATATTCAGATGAAGAGGATGATTATTATTCTCATTTTGATAAAAATAGACAAATTGTATTTAAAAAAGACACAATGAAAGACGAGATCAAAAAACTAGAAAAAGAGAAAGAAAAATTAGAACAAGAATTGTCTAAAAGAATGCGAAAAGAAGAAAGGAAAACAAAAACAATAGAATTAAGAGTATTAGAGAAAACCCTTGCGGAAGCAAAAATAAACTACGTTATTGAAATAAATAGGAACGAAAAAGCATTTGATAAACTATACCAATCTATAGCAGATGAAATTAATACATTAAAAAAAAGACAAGAGCAAATAATATCAGAGTGGGGAGAAAACCTAAAAAGATATAGACTAGAAAAAGAAGGAAAACCAATTGATACAAGCAATATTTTTGGAAATTAATAAAATAATTTCTTCACAGTTTTAAACTAAAAACCCCGTTCGTTGTGAACGGGGTTTTATAATTTCTGTTTTCCCACTTTTTTAAAAGGGGGAATAAAAAGGGGGATTTATTTATTTAATGAGATTGCCACATCGCTATCGCTCTTCGCAATGACAAAGTAGATAATTCTAGATTGCGGATCAAGTCCGCAATGACAAGGAATTTTAATGAGATTGCCACAAAATTTTTTCTAGATTGCCACATCGCTATCGCTCTTCGCAATGACAAGTTTTTATACAGCACAGGTTTTAAAATCGCTCCCGAAGGGAACGAGTATTTTTACATTGTCATCTTGAGCGGAGGCATAAGCCGTAGTCGAAAGATCTTGGTATTTTAGTGTAAAGTTAAAGACAAAGATTCTTCGACTTCACTTCGTTTCGCTCAGAATGACAAATGAATTTATGGTTTTATTCTATCCATTAATCTTGGAAATGGAATAGTCTCGCGAACATGTGGAAGCCCACAAATCCAACCAACCGTTCTTTCTAAACCAAGTCCAAATCCAGCATGTGGTACTGTTCCATACTTTCGCAAATCAAGATACCATTCAAATGCTTCCATCGATAATTTATGCTCTTTAATTCGTTCTACTAATTTATCGTAATCGGTTTCTCTTTCGCTACCACCAACAATTTCACCTGCACCTTCTGGTCCGATAATATCCATACCAAGTGCTAGTTTATCGTCGTTAGCATCTCTTTTCATATAAAAAGATTTTATCGCAGCAGGATACCTGTGAATAATTACAGGTTTATCAAACTCGTTTGAAATTATTGTTTCTTCATCTGCCCCAAGATCTTCACCCCATTTTGTTGGGTTACCTTTTTTCTTCAAAATTTCTATTGCTTCTGTATAAGTTATTCTTGGGAATGGGGGAACAATTGCTTCTAATTTAGAAATATCCCTTTCCAAAATTTTAAGCTCTTCTTTTCTGTTTTTGACAACTTGCTGAACCACATAAGATATAAAATTTTCTGCAACTTCCATATCCATTTCAAGATCGTGATAAGCCATTTCAGGTTCTACCATCCAAAATTCTGTTAAGTGGCGACGGGTTTTAGATTTTTCCGCCCTAAATGTAGGACCAAACACATAAACCTTACCAAGTGCCATTGCACCCGCTTCGCCGTATAACTGACCGCTTTGAGTCAAATATGCCTTGCTGTCAAAATAATTTGTTTCAAATAGGTTGCTTGTGCCTTCGCATGCGTTTGGTGTGAAAATTGGAGCATCCATACTGATAAACCCTTCTTTTCTGAAAAATTCTCGTATTGCGAAGATAATTTCGTCCCTAATCTTTAAAATTGCCACCTGTCTGGAAGAGCGAAGCCATAAATGACGATTATCCATCAAAAATGCTACCCCGTGGTCTTTATTGGATATTGGGTAATCTTTGGACTCGCCTACTATTTTTAGCTCTTTTATGCCTATTTCGTAGCCAAGGGTGGAGCGTTTATCCTCTTTTACTTCGCCGATTACAACAATAGAGGTTTCTTGGGATAATTTATCTGCTGTTTCAAAAGCTTCTTCTGATACATCTCCCTTAAACATCACACATTGTATAATACCGCTACCATCTCTCACTTGTAAGAAATGTAATTTTCCACTAGACCGCTTGTTAGCCAGCCAGCCCATTATTGTTATAGTTTTGCCAGCATATTTGGCAATGTCTTTTATATAAACTTTATTTTTCATGTCCTTCATAATGAATATTATAGCAAAATTTCTGATCGAGTTTCCCAAGTAGTACTTATTTACTACACAAAACTAGTACTTTTGGGTCTTGTGCGAAAATGGGGAGCTAGCTATAATATAGGTAGATAATTTAAAAACAGGAGAAAAAAATGAAAAAAATACTAATAACCGGATTATCAGCAATGTTATTATTTTGTTTTGCAAATTTAAGTTTTGCTCAAGAAAAGAAACAAATAAGTGATGAAAATGTGGCATTTACAATGGTTCAAATTACAAGTAACTTGGAGTTCATAACAGCGAATATTTCCCATGTAGGTGGTGTTCTTTCTGCTATGAAATTGAAAAATGAAGATATAAAACGGATAGACGACTTAAAATCACTTCAACTTTTGGAGATGGCTTTATATGGATTAAAACAACAATGTACTCTAGGTGTACGACTACAAGAATTAAAAAACTATATTTCCAAGCTAGAAGAATTAGAAAAGTATGAATATTTTTATGAACTTGTTACCTATTATGCCAAATCTAAAAAAGAGCAAAGTAAACAGCTTCAAACAGATATAAATAATGCTCTAGCTTTAGTTAAAGATCAAATTACTGTTCTTGAAACAAAAAAGAAAGTGCAAACCACATTCTTAGAAGAATGGTTGGATATGGATATATTTTAAAATTAAAGTTTAAATATTAAGTATTTTAAAAAACCCTCTGAACTAACAGAGGGTTTTTTAATATAATATAATAGTATCGTTAAAAATTAGGTAGAATGAAATTATGAAAAAATTAATACGAGGGTTCAGAGATGTTTTTGATAAAGATGCTAGCCAGCTTACCGGCTTGGAAGTTGTCGCACGGCAAATTTTCAAAACATACAACTATAAAGAAATACGAATACCTACAGTGGAATTAAAGGAACTATTTGTTAAATCCACCGGCGATAGTACCGATATTGTGCAAAAAGAAATGTATAGCTTTACCGATATAAAGGGCAGAGTGATGTCCCTTCGTCCAGAAGGCACACCAGGTACTGTTAGAGCCTATATAGAAAATAATTTTTCGCAGGTAGCTCCAGTTCAAAAGTTTTATTATATCGGAAATATGTTTCGCTCGGAACGACCACAAGCCGGCAGATACCGAGAGTTTGAACAAATTGGTGCAGAATTTATAGGTTCTAATTCTCCAAGTATAGATGCCGAATTAATTATACTTTTAAAAGATATTGTTACCTCGTTTGGTGTAAAAAAATATCTAATAAAAATAAACAATTTAGGCTGTGAAAATTGTAGACCAAAATTTAGAAAAGATTTAGTCACCTACTTTAATTCCATAAAAAAAACTTTATGCGATAATTGCAAAACACGAATTTCTAAAAATCCACTTAGAGTTTTAGATTGTAAGATTGACGGCGATAAAGTAAAAAAATCTGCCCCTAAACTAGCTTTGTGCGATTGTTGTAAAAAAGATTATAATCAAGTAAAAGCATTATTAAAATCTTCAAACATAAAGTTTGAAGATGATAGCAATTTAGTGAGAGGACTAGATTATTATAGCGGTACAGTATTTGAGTTTCAGGCAGGAAGTTCTGCACAAAATGCAATTGCTGGCGGGGGAAGATATAACTCGCTAGTTAAAAATATGGGCGGGGCAGATATGCCCGCAGCCGGTTGGGCATTAGGTGTGGAAAGAGTGATTTTGGCTTCAGAGCCGAAACCTGCAAAAAAAGAGAAACTATTTTTTGTGGTTTCGGCTGACGAGCAGTACAATACAAAGTGTTTTGAAATAGCACAAAATCTGCGAGCTGAAGGTATTAATACAGATGGCGGACTATTTGATAAAAACATCAAACAACAAATGAAAGAGAGCAATAGAAAAAATGTAGATTTTGTGCTTATCTTAGGCGAGGAAGAAGATAAAGCAAACAAAATATCTTTGAAAGATTTAAAAACAGGCAAACAGAAATTAGTTAGCCAAAAAACTTTAGTTAAAGAGGTTAAAAAACTTATTTAAAACTTTCTCCCTTTTTAAAGGGAGTACCCGAGCAGAGCGAGGGGGAGGGATTTAATTTAAGAAACTAAAATCCTCCGTCATTTGCTAAAGCAAATGCCACCTCCTTTAAAAAGGAGGAAAAAACAAGGAGAAGGAAAAAAATTATGAAGACATCACTAAGAGATTTATATTGCGGTCAAGTTAGCGACAAAAACCTAAATAAAAAAATAAAATTATGTGGCTGGGTGGATAGTTTTAGAAACCACGGTGGCATATTATTTATAGATCTTAGGGACAGAACAGGAATAGTTCAAATAGTAATAAACCCAGACAATAAACAACTATTTAAAAAAGCCGAAATTTTACGAAACGAATTTGTGGTTCAAGTTGAAGGCAAGGTAAAAAATCGTTTAGACGGCTATAAAAATCCAAATATACCAACAGGTAATTTTGAAGTTGTCTGTGAAAATTTAGAAATAATTAACGAAAGCATACCTCTCCCTTTTGATGTTTCAAACGATAAACAAAATGTTAATGAAGAAACCCGCTTAAAATACAGATATGTAGACCTTAGAAAACCAAGAATGGTAAAAAATTTAATAATGCGTCATCGTCTAGCAAAAGCCACAAGAAATTATATGGACTCACTTGGCTTCTTAGAAATTGAAACACCTATTATGACAAAATCCAGTCCAGAAGGTGCTAGAGATTATCTCGTGCCATCTCGTGTGCATAATGGAAAATTCTACGCATTACCACAAAGCCCACAAATGTTTAAGCAAGTTTTAATGACAAGTGGAGTAGATAGATATTATCAACTAGCTCGTGCCTTCAGAGACGAAGATTTGCGAAGCGATAGACAGCCAGAACATACCCAAATAGATGCAGAGATGTCTTTTGTCAGTCAGGACGATTTATTCTCTACATTTGAAGGTCTATTTAAAGCTGTGTTTAAAGAAGCGGGGGAAAATATTAAAACTCCGTTTATGCAAATGGAATATTCCGAAACTATGAAACGGTTTGGTACAGATAAGCCAGATTTGAGATTTGAAGGATTGGAATTGCAAGATGTATCTGAAATTTTTAAAGGCACTGGCTTTAAAGTTTTTGCAGATGTTTTAAAAGATAATGGTTCTATTTCTGCTATTAAAGTTAGCGGACAAGCCGAAAAATTTTCAAGACGGGTTGTAGATAATTTAACAAATCTTGTAAAAGAAAACGGCGCTAAAGGGCTTGTCACCCTCAAGAATGAGGGGGACAAGATAACAGGAAGCACTGCAAAATTTTTCGGCGATGAAGAGCTAAAACAATTAAAGTTAAAGAACGGCGACATAATTTTTATAGGTAGTGATAAAAAGTCAAAAACTCTATATGAATATATGGGTGTATTGCGAAACGAACTTATAAATATATTAGAACTTAAACCGACCAAAAAATGGTCGTTATTGTGGGTAAAAAACTTCCCACTTATAGAATGGAACGAGGACGAAAAACGATTTGATGCATCACATAATCCATTCACAGCTCCGCAAGATGAAAAATCATTGGCTACTCCGAAACAGACAATTGATTCCTATCAATACGACTTGGTTATAAATGGTATAGAAATAGGATCAGGTTCTATAAGAAATCATAAAAGAGACACACAGGAAAAAGTTTTAGAAATAATGGGGCATAACAAACAACAAAGACAAGATAGGTTTGGAATGCTTTTAAATGCTCTTGAAAGTGGCACACCAATTCACGGTGGCATTGGCATAGGTTTTGATAGATTAGTAGCATTAATTACAGGCGAAGAAAGCATAAGAGAAGTGATGGCATTTCCTAAGACAATGAGTGCTGTATGTCCGTTGACCGAAAGTCCAAGCGAAGTTGACAACACACAACTTAAAGAACTTGGCATAAGTGTAAATAAAAAGTAATATATAAAAATATGAAAAATAACAAAGCATTTACATTAATAGAACTTTTAGTTGTAGTTTTAATTATCGCAATTTTAGCTGCCATTGCTCTACCTAAATATAAACTTACTGTAGAAAGGGCTCATGCTAGTGAAGCTTATACAATGATAAAATCCATAGCAGAAGCTGGAGAAAGATATGCCTTAGCAACAGGTGGTACTTATCCAGCATATGGAGAATGGGAAGTCTTGGATATTGAAATCCCAGGAAGCGTTAGTGGTAATTTTATAATTGGAGAAAACTGGACTTGGTGGCTTTCATATCAAGATGAGAGAGTATTAGCTAACAGAAACCCTAATGGAACTAAATATTATCTTCAGTACTTTTATTTATATCATCCAAATTCTGGTTCTTTTGCTGGTAGATATAAATGTGCGGTATATTCAGGTTCAAATTTTTCATTTTATCAAAAAGTATGTGGAAGCTTGTGTGGAACATCATTATCAGGTAGTACTAATTTTTGCTTCATAAATTAAATTTATAAATAATTTTATTAAAAAGCCCCTGTTCTTTTTGAACGGGGTTTTTTAATTTATTTTATTCCTCTCCCCTTGGGAGAGGACGACTAATCAGAATGATTAGCGAGGTGAGGGCTATGTTTCATTGCTCATAAAGATATAAGAAAACAAAGAAGTATAGCCCTCACCCCAACCCTCTCCCAAAGGGAGAGGGAGTAAACTTATTTAACATAATTCGCAAAGGGAGAGGGAGTAAATTTATTTAACATAATTCGCAAAGGGAGAGGGAGTCAAAAAATTTTTACTTCTTACGAACATCCTTAAACTTAACCTTTTGAAAATAATGCTTTAAAATCTCATCATAAGTTTGCCCTTCAACCGCTCTACCATTTGCTCCAGTTTGACAAAAACCAACTCCATGTCCCCAACCGCCACCAAAGAAAGTGAAACTTTCAACCTTATTTCTACTATAATTTGGCTGTATAAAAAAGTATGTACTACGAAGCATTCCCATTGCTAAATATCTTTTAATCTTATGTTCTTTATTTAAAGTTAAACTGCCCCTTTCCCCGACAATTTTTACTTTTTTGACATATCCACTTTCGCTTCGTTCCAAAATAATTATGCTTTTTATTTTGCCTATATTTTTTTTACGAGCAACAATTTGTCTTAAATCTTTTTCGCTTATCACCCTAACCCATCTATAACTTGCAGGATTAATTATACCAGTATCTTTACTATAACTTTCGTGCGAAAATAATAATAAATTTTTGAAATGATACGGCTGAATTTTTTTAACATCCAAATCTTTATAATCCGATTTTGGGGAAAGATAATCGTGATCGAACCAGCCGGCATCCTTTGAACTTTGAGTAAATCCACCACAATTAGAAGAAAATACAGCTTCTATCGCTTTGCCTTTATATGTCAAAATCTCGCCGATAGTGCTTTCAACCGCTGCTATGCCTTCTTCGGTTTCCTGCTTAACACCGCCATAAACTTGACAATTTTGAGTATCACACAAATCATACCCCCAACGACTATGTTTATGTAAATGTTTATATCCATAAGTCCTTGCAAGCACAGCTTGTGCTTTTAAAGCCTCTTGCGAAAATTGAGGTGGCATTTCAGCATGAAGCACACCAAATACATATTCCTCTATATTCACATGATTTATGGTAATTATCCCGTTAAGTGGCGCATTATAAGCAAATTCCATATTACCACGATATTCCATATCTTTATAATGTTTCCAGGTAGTGCCATGCCCAATGGTTACTCGTTTAACAATTGTTGTATGCGAATTTTTAATGTCCGAACTTTGTTCCACAATTATAGAACCTCTAAAGCTTGCTAAAACTTTGCCCGCACCATTTAAAATGTTAGCTTGCTGATTATAAACTTTTAATTTAATTTTTTCCTTACCGCTACCTGTGTAGAGGAGCTTTTTGGTGCGGGCCTCAAAAATTCTAAATTTATGTGAGGGGATAAACTCTATACTTTTTCTTACAATTGGAGCACCATTTATTTTTGCACCTATACCAATTTTCACAGTTGGCAAACTACCTGTAAAAGAAATTGGGCGGGTTATATTTGTATGACTTTTTATATTCACATATCTTATAACCTTTTCTTTTTTTTCTATTTTACCACCGGCTTGGGTTATAGCTTTTTTGACATCTTTTAAGCTGTGTTCCGACGATGCAACCGTTTGATAATTATCCCATGCTTCTTTATGTTTTTTAGCTTTAAGTAAAGCATCTGCATAGAGTTTTTTAGATTCTAAAAACTGATTATCGTATTTATTTACTTTAGATAAATATTTTACAGCCTTCTTATAATTTTTTTGTTGAAAATATAATTTACCAAGTAAATAATTAGAAAGCGATAAATGTTCTTTACCCTTCGTAGCTTTTTTTAGATTTTTTTCTGCCATATCTTTCATACCCAAACCAATTTGAGCGCGAGCTAAATTAATTAAATAAATTTCTGTTGATGGGTGCATCGAAACTAGAGTTGAAAATGTTTTTTCCGCTAAAAAATAATTGCCAGTTAATAGATAAGTTTCTGCTGCGAATTCCAACACATCATTATCTTCTGGATGGTTTTTTAAAGCTACTGTAATAATGTCTACTGCATAATTTGGATTGGCAAGTTCCCAGGCGATAAATGTGGCATTTAAAAAGGCATCTTTATCTAAATAATCCTTAGAAATTTGTTTGTATTTTTTTAGTGAACTTTCTAGCTTGTGTGAAAAATAATCTTTCTTGGCAGATTTCATTTGACTAGCATATCCTGCAAAAAGTGAACTAGTTGTAAAAGTTAAAATTAATAATGTTGAAATAAATTTTTTCATTGTTTGCCCTATACCTTCGCTTCCATATTTAATATAATTTTACAATATAATGAAGAACTTTGAAGGACTAAAAACAAATGAATGTACCATTATGGCTTAAAAAACTAGTCGGCGAGAATAAGGCGAATTTACGAACAGTAAATTCGCAAAAAATGGACAACTACCTAAATAAACATAACCTAAACACCGTTTGTGTTGAAGCAAAATGCCCTAACAGAGGCGAATGTTTTAAACATGGCGATGCCACTTTTATGATTCTTGGTAGCATTTGTACACGAGGTTGTAAATTTTGTGCAGTTGATAAATCTGCAAAGCCGTTACCGCCATCAGCCAATGAGCCAAATAAAATTGCTGAAGCGGTAAAAAAGTGGGACATAAAATATGTAGTTTTAACTTCGCCAACAAGGGACGATTTGGCTGATGGCGGTGCCACACATTTCGCGTCCACTATTAAAGCAATTAAACAATCCAATCCTGACACAAAAATAGAGCCTCTTATACCAGATCTACTTGGCGATATAGAAGCTCTAAAAATAATTTTACAAGCCAAGCCAGAAGTTTTGGCACATAATATAGAAACCGTCCCAAATTTATACAAAAGTGTAAGAAACGGAGCGAATTATCACAGGTCGCTTAAGATATTGGCAGAAACCAAGAAAATATCACCTAAAACTATCACCAAATCTGGCATAATGCTTGGGCTTGGCGAACAAGACAAAGAACTTAAACAAACAATCAAAGATTTGGCTGAAATCAAATGCGATCTTTTGACATTAGGACAATATTTAGCACCATCTAAAGATCATAATTTGGTAAAAAACTATCCAAGCCCGCAAGATTATAAGAAATGGGAAAAATATGCCCTTTCTGTGGGAATAAAAGCTGTTTTGGCAGGTCCGCTAGTGCGAAGTTCGTATCTTGCGGGCAATTTGTATAATAAAGTAATAAAGGGTATGGGGAGATAAGATAATGGGTAAAATAATTTCAATAATTTTAATTTCAATTTTTATAATTGGTTGTTCTAGTTTTAATTCGTCAAAAGAGGATAAACGGAAACAGGATATTTTATCATCGATAAATATTTATGACGAAAAAGAAACCGAAGCCAAAAAAGCTAAAGAACGAACTGAGCAAAAACCTACTCCACAAGATACTACTGATTATCAGGAAAGCATAATTTTGGCAGACGACACCGTAAATGCCGAAGAATTATCACCATCTGTATTAGAGGAAATTGAACTTGAGGAAGAACTTATCCCCGTAGAAGAAACCGTGCCAGTAGCTAAAGAAGAAACTAATTTAACTCAGACAAGTCCGCAATAGTTTCAGTAAGAATAGTTTCTACTTCTCTTAAAAGCGATAATCTATTTAATTTTATTTCTTCATTTTCTACATTAACCATTATTTTATTGAAGAAATTTTCTAGTTTATCTTTGAAAGATGCAAAAAGTTTAAAAGTTTTATGTGGCTCTTTATTTAAAGATTTTTTGTCTACGGATTTTATCTTTTCGTAAAGTTCCTTTTCTTCTTTTTCTTTTAATAACTTTTCGTTTACTTTAGGTAAATTTTCTTTATTGTGTTTTTTCAAAATATTACATACTCTTTTTACAGGTTCTGCTATATCTTTAAAATTTTTATCTTTTCTTGCTTTATGTAGTGCTTTTAAAATTTGGTTCATTAAATCTAAATTTATGTTTGGTTTATAAACTGCACTAATTTCGTCTGGTTTAAAACCTTTTTCAATAAATAAATATTCTACTCTTTGATAAAAGAAATTCTCTATGTTTGGATATTCAGCTAAAAATCCTATTGTAAATGTTATTTTATTATCACATAAAACTTTTACTATTTCTGTTGCATCTCGACGGAGAGCATATGGATCTTCACTACCAGTTGGTATGTTTCCAACTGAAAAATTGCTTGCTAAATTATCCATTCGATGAGCAATATAAATTAAACTACCCTCTAAAGTAGTTGGCTTTTTATAAACATTAACTAATTTGTTTTTAGAATATATACTCGCCATATATCCCTGAAGTTCTGGGAATTCAAATACTACATTTGAAGCTAAATCTGAATATAAATATTTACAAGCTTCTGATATTTTTTTGCTATCACCCAAATCGTAACCTAATGCTATATTTTGTACTCTTTGTCTCTTATCTTCCATTGTGCCACCCAAATATTGGATGTCTTTTAATTTTGCTTTAAAATGATCTAAACCTAATTTTAAATCTTTTTCGTAAAAGAAAACGGCATCTTCTAACCGAGCAGATAATACATTTGTAAAACCTTGCATTACTTCTTTTTGGTTTTCAGATACACCGTCGCGAACTGCAATAAAATGGTTTGATAGTTTTTTTGTCTTCAAATCTTGTAGTGGGAAAATTTTTATCTGACCCATCATCACTAACTTTAAAAGTGGTTGCGGGAGTTTTAAAAATCGTTCGTCAAACTTGCCAGCCACTAGCACCGGGTGTTCCGTTAAGTAGACGGTTTCTTGTAATAATTTTTTGGTTTCTTCATCTTCAAACAATTTGCAACCAAGCTTTTTTGTTTGATGTTCCAATGCTTTTATTAAAATTGTTTCTCTTTCTTTATCGTCGATAATTATCGGCTGTGTTAAGTTTTTTAGCTTCAAAATATAGCTATTGGCATCTTTAATTTTTATTGCTTTGCTTGAAAAAGATACCATTGGCAACGATTCCCTGCCACTTTTAATTCCGCCGATTGTAAACTTTATAACTTTGTCTTCGTTTAATGCCAAAATATTTCTTATCGGTCTTGCAAACTTAAAATTTTGTTCCTGCCAAATCATATTTTTTGGGAAATTTATTGTTTTAATTATTTCGGGAAATATTTTGGCAAGTATATTATTAGCTCGTTCACCCTTAACTTTTGTAATGGCAAAAATAAAATCGCCTTTACCATTAAAATCTTTAACAATTAATTGTGTTGGTTTTAATCCATTCTTTTTAGCAAACCCTTCAGCTTGCACGGTGAATTTGCCCTTATCGTCTTTTAAAATTTTTGCAGGTGGACCTTTAACTTCTTTGCTTATATCCTCTGCCTTTGCTTGCAAACCTTCTATAGATAAACATAATTTTCGGTAAGAACCAAAAGCTTTAACACTTTCAAAACCAATATTACTTTCTCGCAAAAAAATGACAGCCAATTCCTGCATTTGGTTTAATGCAGGTTTTACAAATCTTGCGGGTAGATGTTCAACCCCTATTTCTAATAAAGCTTTTGTCTTTGTCATTTTTTTGCTTTTTTACCTTTTAGATATTGTTTAGCACAAAGTTTGGCTAGGTTTCTTATTCTTGCGATAAGTTTTGTCCTGTCAGACACAGAGATTGCTCCTCTTGCGTCCAACAAATTAAATAAATGCGAAACTTTCATAGTGGCATCGTATGCTGGCAAATATAAACCTTTTTCGCATAAATCTACGGCTTCTGTTTCGTAGTCATTAATATATTTTTTTAAATTTTTTATATTGGCTTCTTCAAAACAATAATGCGAGAATTGTCGCTCTTCTTCTTTATGAACATCGCCATAAGTTATTTTATTGTTCCACTTAATATCAAAAATGCTTTTTTTATTTTGACGATACATCGCAATTCTTTCTAACCCGTAGGTAATTTCGATAGTTATCGGGAATAATTGATACCCTGCCATTTGTTGAAAATATGTGAATTGAGATATTTCTAGTCCGTCTAACCAGACCTCCCAACCAACACCGGAAGCACCGAGTGTGGGGGATTTCCAATCGTCTTCAATAAATCTAATATCGTGTTTTTTTGGATTTATTCCAATCGCTTTTAACGATCCTAAATATAATTGTTGGATATCTTTTGGAGCAGGTTTTATTACCACTTGATATTGGTAAAACTTACCAAGTCTATTAGGATTTTTGCCGTATCTGCCGTCTGTTGGACGACGAGAAGGTTCTACATATGCAAAACTCGATGGCTTGTCGCCCAGACATCCAAAGAATGTATGGGGGTTAAAAGTGCCAGCACCTTTTTCAAGGTCATAAGATTGAACAATGCAAGTACCTTGCTTTATCCAATACTCATTTAGCTTTAATATTATTTCTTGAAAATTCATAATATTATTCTACCATATCTGTTATATATTATTGCAATAGCTATAAAAAAGCCCCGCTCTTAGTGAGCGGGGCTTTGTAAGTTTTTTAAACTATTTACTTAAGGGTTTATTTGTATCAAGTTCATAATATTTAGAATTAGATTTTTTAGTATAATCTTCTAATGTATGCTTATGAACATATATTAAACCGTTTTTATATATGGAAACGGTAACTTTGGTAATAATTTTATAGGGTCGTCCGGTATAGTTGTTAACTCTGTTTCTAGTTCTAAAATCAAACTCTATTCGACGAAGTTTATTGCTATCCTCCAAAACGGAGCATTTTGGATCATTCATTATTTCTTTTTTAAAACTATCTGATAAACAATCTTTAGATAATAGTTTTTCTACGAACTCATGTTTTCCTTCAAGATTCTTGGAAGATGTAGGGGATAGGTGTATACTTGGAG
>JABHZW010000037.1 GCA_018656005.1 Candidatus Pseudelusimicrobium marinum
TGTTCGCCATGCAGAAAGAACAGCAGAAGAAATTTTAAATCGATTTGATACACTCGGTAAAAGTGCAATAAAAGTTGCCAAACGAGCAAAAGTTTTATTTTTCCCAGGTATGGTTTTTGAAGAAATGGGCTTTGAATATTTTGGTCCTGTAAACGGACACGACACCGAAGCTTTATTAGAAGTTTTAACCAATATTAAAGATATGAAACGACCTGTTTTGCTTCATCTTATAACTCAAAAAGGTAAAGGATATGAACCAGCAGAACAAAAACCAACAAGCTATCACGGGCTTGGTATTTTTGATGTTGAAACAGGCGAAAGTATCGGTAAAAAAGGTGATATAAGTTTTACAAAATCTTTTTCAGATTCCATTGTGAAATTGGCTGAAAAAGATAAAAAAATTACAGCTATAACAGCTGCAATGCCAGAAGGCACAGGGCTAGATAAATTTAGAGATACTTATCCAGAAAGATATTATGATGTAGGTATCGCAGAAGAACATGCCGTAACATTTGCAGGCGGTTTAGCAAAGGAAGGTTTAAAGCCAGTAGTGGCTCTTTATTCTAGCTTTATGCAAAGAGGGTACGACCAACTTATCCACGATATTTGTTTGCAAAACCTACCAGTTGTTTTCGCTTTAGATAGAGCAGGTGTTGTTGGCGAAGACGGACCAACTCATCATGGTGTTTTTGATTTAAGTTTTATGAGGCATATCCCTAACTTAACAATTTTCGCACCAGCCGATGAAGCTGAACTTGCACATGGTTTAAAAACTGCTTTTGATAGTAATACACCTTTTGCAATCCGATATCCAAGAGGTGCTGGTTTTGGTATGAAAATGCCTAAAAAGTTTGAAGATTTTAAGAGCCTTCCAATAGGAAAAGGTGTCTGGTTAAAGAAAGGTAAAGATGCAAATATAATTGCAATTGGTAATAGAGTTATCCCGTCGTTAGAAGCATGTAAATTGCTTGCTAAAAAAGGTATAGATTGTGGCGTAATAAATGCAAGATTTGTAAAACCTTTAGACACAAAACTTATTTCTGAAGCTGTAAAATTTTGTGATAAAATTATTACAGTTGAAGACAATGCTTTGCAAGGCGGGTTTGGTAGTGCGGTGCAGGAATATTTATCCGACAACAACATAAACCACAAAATTTTACGACTTGGTATAGCAGATAATTTTATAGAACACGGCAAACAAGCTCAACTTTATGATATCATAGGGATAAGCGAGCAAAAAATTGCTGAAAATGTAGAAAAATTTTTATAGAGGTAAATTTAATGAAAAAATATAATAAAAAAGAAAGAGTTTTATACCCAAAACACAGCAAATCTTATGTGCGAGCATATGAAGATATAGATTTTATGCATACAGACAATCTTCGCCCAATGCGTCTTCAGTTAGAACTTTTAAAACCAGAAATAGCATTAAGAAAAGCCAATATAGAAGACACTGTTGTCTGTTTTGGTAGCGCAAGAATTTTAGAAAAACATAAAGCTACTAAAAAAATAAAATCTCTTGAAACAAAACTTAAAAAAACTCCTAGAAATGCAAAATTAAAATTAGAATTAAGATATGCAAAAGGTTTAGCAAAACTATCTAAATTTTATGATGTGGCAAGAGAATTTGGTAAATTAGTATCCAAAGGAACAAAAGGTAAATTCGTCGTAGTAACAGGTGGCGGACCAGGTATTATGGAAGCCGCCAACAGAGGCGCTTACGAATCAGGTCACAGAAGTTTAGGATTCAATATCACACTTCCACACGAACAAGAACCTAACAATTATATAACACCAAATTTAGCGTTTTGTTTCCACTATTTTGCTGTAAGAAAAATGCATTTGGTAATAAGATCAAGAGCTTGTGTAATTTTCCCGGGCGGGTCTGGTACATTAGATGAGTTTTTTGAAATTTTAACACTTGTTCAAACACAAAAGAAAGACGATATCCCTATGATTTTGGTAGGTAAAGATTATTGGAACGAAATTTTAAATATCAAAAAACTTGAAGAGTACGGTGTGGTAAGTAAACAGGATTTAAAAATGGTAAGCATTGTAGATACCGCCAAAGAAGCATGGGGAATTATTAAAAATTTCTATAAGATAAAGTAATAAGAAAAAACAATTGATTTTAATTAAAAACCCTACTTTTGCGAGTGGGGTTTTTAAAAACAGCTAAAATTTGGTAAAATATATATGTAAGGTTTTTGCCTTACATATTTTTTTGACAATTTTTAATTTCGGGCTGGTAGCTTAGCTGGTAGAGCGCCTCGTTTACACCGAGGAGGTCGAAGGTTCGAGTCCTTTCCGGCCCACCATTTTACTTCATCTTCTGGCTGAATTTCAGTTTTTTTCTTCCTAAAGTAGGAACACTCGCTTCGCTCGTGTGCGTCGCACCTACTAGTCGTCAGAAAGAAAACTGAAATTCAGCACGAAATACTCATAAAAACAATTTTAGACATACAGAGATGTATGTCTTTTTTTTATCAAAAAACCCAACCCTAAGTTGGTTCTTAGGGTTGGGTAAATTTGTTGAAAGTAAAGATAATTTACTTTACTGCTTTTTCTGTTTTTACTTTACTAGCTAATCGGGATTTTTTTCTTGCTGCTGTTTTCCAGTGAAGTAAACCTTTCTTTGCTGCTTTATCTATTACAGAAGAAGCCTTGTTTAAACTTTTATCATCTTTATTTTCTAAAACTGCTTTAGAAGAATTTTTAATTAAAGTTTTTATACCTCTATTTGCACTAGCTCTTTTTTCAGACTGTCTATGCGCTTTTAATCCGCTAGTATGTCTACCTGTTTTTAACTTTGCCATTTCTTTTTTATCCTTGTTTCTGTGACTACATAACACATATTTTGTTAATGCTTTATTGCCACCGTATGTTAAATTATATCTTAATAAGTATATTTTACCTTATTATAAACGCCTTATCAACTAGTCCATATAGCTTATGTCATCATATGGATGTCTATACAATGGTTGTTTTAATCGTTTTTGATCAAATATATGTCCAAATAAACCAATACTTCGCCCAACTACAAATAAGCCGTTTAAACAGCCTAATTCAATAATATCGTTAATCTCGCTTTTCTTAAATTCTTTACAACTTTTGAGTAAATCTACAAAACATACACCAATACAACCGTCCACATTCAGAATAAGATTGTTTTTCTTTTGAGTTGTTATTTTTTCTACTTCAAGTGCAAAATCTAAGGTTTCGGTACAAGTGAAATTCTTTTTAACAAATTTCTTAAGCAAACTAACTCTCATATCTGGATTGTTTATGCTTTTTACTTTATGACCGATTCCAGGAATTGGAGTATCTTTTGCTTTCATCTCTTTCATAAATTCCTGTGGAGTTAAACCTCTTTCAATAGCATCTTTGAAATTTTGTGCAGCACCATCAATAGCACCGCCGAATCTTGGTCCGATAGTTAATAAACCACTAACCAAACTTGAAATAATATCTTTACCTGCTCTTGCAGCCACAATACTATTATGTGCGCCAGATACTGCTGGTCCGTGATCTGCAGTTAGTATCATAGCTAGTTCAAGGTATTGTCTTGCATATGCTGGTAATTTTTTCTTAAACCATAACAAACCAATCACACCGCCAATACCCATTTCTTTACCAATTACATCGGATATTTTTATGCCATTATATTCTAACTCTTCTTTTTGATCGTTAGATATTGTAGAAATAAAAGCTGTAGGTTTTCTCATTTTACCTGCTTTTACAACATCGGCATAATCCTCTGGAATTACGGGAACTTCAACATCTTTAGCTGGCTTGATTTTACCTGCCTTAACTAGCTTATCATAGGTTTGTTTGATTTTTTTATCATAATCGTCAAAGCTATTTGGCACTATTGCGCCAGCTTTTTTAAGTGCATCGTTTTTGGCATCGGCAGTTTCTAATTTGCCATCTGCTTTTGCACCAGCATGACCAAACTGTACACCACTTGGGAACATACTTGCACAAGTGCCGGTCACCCAAATAACTAATGGTTTTTTTATTTTGCCGGTTTTTAGGGCTTCTACAATTTTGAGTTCTTCTGTTCCACCGATTTCGCCAAGTGCGGTTATCATTTTTACTTGTGGTAATTTTTCGTATCTTAAAATATGATCTAGCAAAGTTGAACCTGCAAAACTATCGCCACCAATTGCTATACCTTCGTACAAGCCGTCTGTGTTTCTTGCGATAATATTATAACATTCGTTAGAAAGTCCACCACTTTTACTTACAAAGCCAATGCTTCCTGGTCTGTGTAGTTTACTTTCAATAATATTGCCAATTGTGCCTGCTGTATTACCAATTTTGAAACAACCCGCTTTTATACCGCCAACTGTTGCTGGACCGATAATCATTTTGCCGTTTTGTTTAGCATATTCTGCTATTTGTCTTGCTCTTCTTTCTGGTATACCTTCGGCGATAACTGCTACTGTGTTTATAGTTTTTTCGTCCAAAGCTTGCATTGTTGTTTTGTAAGAACTTCTAAAGCTTGCGAAGTTAATAACAACATCACTTTTTGGGTGATTTTTGGTTGCTGTTTTAATGTCTGGATAGATAGGTATTAAAATTTCTTTTGTACCCATAAAACATTTATGTATGCCATCTTTACCGGGATTTATTATTGCAGATACAGATGGAGTTGTTCTTTTACAGACAAAATCAAAATCCAACATTCTTTGTATAGCTTTTTGTTGGTAGCCAAAAATTATTGCTGTTGTTTTGTTTGAAAATAATTCTAAATTTTTCATCTTATTTATCTCCCTTTAAAGCCATCGACACAATTCTTGTCATATGAGTTTCTGGTCCAAAGACTTTAATATCTATACCCATTTTATTGGCAGCTTTTTCTATTTTTACCAAACCTTCTTTATAGTTTGGTCCGCCACGGCGAACAAATATTTTTATCTTGTGTGCTTTAATTTTTGTTTTAAATTCTTCTAATGCTTGTATAATACCTGTGAAAGTTTTTGCCACATCTGTAAAATTTGCAATCCCTCCACCGATTAATAAAACTTTGCCCTTAGAATTCTTCTCAACTGTCATCATTTTAAGCAGAGTTTTCGCATATAAATAGGTATGTTCGGTGGAGGGATTGCCCGAATATTCGCCATAGTTAGCGAGTTCTTTTGCAAAACCTAAATCACTTACGGTATCGGCGTAAATAACCGATGCTCCACCACCTGCTACCATTGTCCAAACTCGTCCTTTTCTGTTCAAAACTGTTAGCTTTAAACTTGAACCAGTTTGTTCGTCTAATTCTTTGATAAATTGTTCTTCTTTTTCCATACTTGTGCCAAAACTTGCAGGAAATTGTAAGTCTTTCCATATATGATTGGTTTCAAACATTGAAGTATCGTCCACTTTTGCAACAAGATCTAATGCGACGGGTTCGTTGCCTTCAAATGTGAATGGATTAATTTCTAAATAAGAAAATCCACCTTCTCTATATAAATTGAATAAACCTTTTAAGAATTTTCTTATTTCTGTATCTCTGCCTTTAACTTTTGGAAGTTTTGTCAAATGTTCTGCGGATAATTCTTCTAATACAGGTATTTTTATTTCCAAAACTTTATCCCAATTTTCTTCTACGAAAATACCACCGTGAAGCGAGAAATAAATTGTATCAGAATCTCTGTTTGATTTTATCGCAACATACATTTCTTCATTATCTCTATGTGGTGTGCAAGGTTCAATTAAAAAGTGTGTTAATTTGCCAGAAGTTTTGACAATTTTTTGTGTAGTGTTCATTTTGCTTTGTATCCACTTCCAAGTGGTTTCAAAGTCTTTATTTATAGATAGTAAACCGTGTTTACCTCGTTTACCAAAAAGTTGGTCTGGCTTTGCCACAAGTTTTGCAGTTTTGAGCCATGGATGTTTTTTTAATAAATCTTTTTTTGTAGTTGTTGGATTAACTAGTGCGAGCATTTTTGCTCTTTTACTAAAACCCGAAAATTCGTTTGATAGGTAATTAAATAATACTTTTTTACCGTCGTATTCTCTTATTCCTTTTACAGCCATTTTTTCCCTCGTTTAAATTGCGAAGGGTTGTTTTTTAACAACCCTTCGCTTAGTTTTATTTACTTCATAAGCTCTTTTAGTTTCTTTTCTACTTTGTCCAAAAACTGTTCTGTTGTTTGATGTGTTTCTGGTTTTTTATCCATCAAAGGTATTAAGTCTTTTGTTACTATGCCACTTTCGATACAATCTATTACAGCTTTTTCTAGGTTTTCACCAAATTTAACAACATCTGGTGTGCCGTCTAATTCGCCTCGTTTTTTGATTGCACCTGTCCATGCGAAAATACTTGCAACTGAATTTGTACTTGTTGCTTCGCCTTTCAAATGTCTGTAATAATGTCGTTTCACTGTGCCGTGTGCTGCTTCATATTCAAATTGTCCTTTTGGTGATACTAGTACACTTGTCATCATACCTAAAGAACCGAAACCTGCTGCGATCATGTCTGAAAACACATCGCCGTCATAGTTTCTCATTGCCCACAATACATTACCTTCGTGTTTCATTATTTGTGCTACTGCATCGTCAATAAGAAAGTAGTTATATTTTATACCAGCTTTTTCAAATTCTGTCATTCTATCTGCTACTAAAGCACCAAAAATGTTTTTGAATCTTGTATGATACTTTTTTGAAATGGTATCTTTTACAGCAAACCATAAATCTATTTTTTCGCTCAATGCATAGTTGATACAACTTGTTGCGAAATCTGTGATAGATTTATCAGTATTATGAACACCCATTATCACACCACTACTTTCAAACTCGTGGATTGTTGATCTTGTTTCACCATTACCGTCTGCTGGTGTGAACACTAATTCTGCTATACCTGGTCTACCGATCACCATTTCTACATTTTTATAAAGGTCGCCATAAGCATGTCTGCCTACGATTATTGGTTGTTTCCAATTTCGTACTGCAGGTTTAATGTTTTTTACCATTATTGGTTTTCTAAAAACTGTACCACCTAAGTAAGAACGAATTTGTCCGTTTGGAGATCTCCATTGTTTTTTCAAATCGTATTCTTTTACTCTGTCATCATCTGGAGTAATAGTTGCACATTTTACACCTACTCCAAGTTCTTCAATTGCTTTTGCTGATTCTAATGTGATTTTATCGTCACTATCGTCTCTTGATTTTACACCTAAATCGTAATACTTTAATTCTACATCTAAGTATGGATGTATGAATTTATCTTTAATCATCTGCCAGATGATTCGTGTCATTTCATCGCCGTCCATTTCTACAATTGGTGTTTTCACTTTAATCTTTGCCATTGTTTTGAATCTCCTATTTATTTTTTTAATTAAACTATTTGCCTGTCGTATAATTTAGTAATCCGCCTTCCAGAACCATATCTTTCTGCCTGTCAGAAAGTTCATACTTAACTAGAATATCAACCCCTTTGGTTGTATTTTTAAGTGTAATGTTTTTACCATTTTTTAAATCTTCTTTCCATGTTGGTGCTTCCAACTTGTCGCCTGCTTCTATTTTGTCGTAATCCTCGGCATTTTCAAACATAAGTGGTAATATGCCAAAGTTCACTAAGTTAGCAGCATGTATTCTTTCTAAATTTTTAACTACCACTGCTTTTACTCCAAGATACATCGGACACATCGCAGCATGCTCTCTGCTAGAGCCTTGTCCATAACTGTCGCCTGCTACTATTATATTATGTCCGCCTTGTTCTTTATTTTCTAAACATTTTTTCCAAAAATCTTTGTCTATATTTTCAAAAACAAATTCGGAATATTTTTTTATGTTTGAACGATATTTTAATCTTGGTCCTGCTGGCATAATATGATCTGTAGTGATTTTGTCGCCCACTTTTATCATAACACTTCCATTTAATGCTTCTGGCATTTTGTCGTTTGATGGTGGGTTACCAATGTTTGGTCCGCGAAAAATATCCACTTCTTTTTTTGCTTTATCCAAATTTAAAAACATTCTATCATCAATTAAAAATGTATCTGGCTCAGAAATTTCTGGATATTTTTCGCCAGCATTTTCAGGCGATATAAACTTACCATGTATTGCTGCTAGTGCTGCAATTTCTGGACTTACTAAATATGCTTGTGCATCTTTAGTTCCACTTCTACCTTCAAAGTTTCTGTTAGAAGTTCTTGCTGAAACTGCTCCACTTTTTGGTGAAAAACTATTTCCTATACAAAAGCCACATGCACTTTCTAAAATTCTTGCACCACTATTTACTAAATCTAACATAGCTCCATTTTTTGTCAACATTTGTATAACTTGACGAGAACCTGCCGCTATACCAAGACTTGTGTTTTCTGCAACTGTTTTATCTTTTAAAATGCTAGCAACTATCATCATATCTCTATAAGAAGAGTTTGTGCATGAACCTATACAAACTTGATCTACTTTCATACCTTCTATTTCTTTTATAGTTACTACATTGCCCGGACTATGTGGAGCTGCTGCTAAAGGTTCTACCTCGGATAAGTTAATATCTATAACTTTATCGTACTCTGCATTTTCGTCTGCTGATAGTTCAATATAATCGCCTTCTCTGTCTTGCGCTTTTAAAAATTGTTTTGTGATTTCGTCCGATGGAAATATAGAAGTTGTTACACCCATTTCTGCGCCCATGTTTGTGATTGTTGCTCTTTGTGGAACGCTCAAAGTTTTTATACCTTCGCCACCATATTCAATTATTACACCAACATTTCCTTTTGTTGAAAGTATAGATAACATTTTTAAAATTACATCTTTTGCAGAAATCCAAGGTTTTAATTTTCCTGTTAAATTTACTTTGTAAACTTTTGGACAAGTCAAATAAAAATTTCCACCGCCCATCGCAACTGCGACATCAAGTCCGCCAGCTCCGATTGCAATTTGTCCAACACCACCACCGGTTGGAGTATGCGAATCACTACCAACTAAGGTTGTACCCGGTTTACCAAATCTTTCTAAGTGAACTTGATGACAAATTCCGTTTCCTGCACGAGAATAAACTACACCAAATTTTTCTGCAACACTTTTTAAATATAAATGGTCGTCATTATTTTCAAAACCAACTTGAACTGTATTGTGATCAACATAAGAAACACTTAAATCTGTTTTAACTTCTGTCATACCAAGTGCTTCAAATTGCAAGTAAGCCATTGTGCCTGTTGCATCTTGAGTTAATGTTTGATCCATACGGATTCCAATTTCTTTTCCTTTTATATATTCACCTTCTTTTAAGTGTTGTTGTAAAACTTTTTCAACTATATTTTTTGGCATTTTATTTTCCTCATTTTTGTTTGTAAGTATTAAAAAAAACAGACTCCTAAAAAGTTTCCTTTTTTAGGTTCTGCATTTATTTACTTGTCCTTACTTTAATTTAACAATATTTTAACCAGTTTTGTAAAGGATTTTAAATAAGTATTCCATATATAGTGTTTTGTGCTTATATCACAAAAATAAAAGCTCATATAAAAAAATTGTGTAGTTTTTTAAAAAATTGTATTATGTACTTATGTACTATTTCCCATCTTTATTGTATCCAATACTACTGCCTATTTTAGGTAGCTTGTTTATTGCTTATAACAAAAAATTAAGCATAAGACCCAGCGTGGTAGCAGTAATAATTGCCGCACTGGTATTTGTATCAAACATATACTTTATAAGTTTTACAAACCATGGTATATCGCCGGAAATATTCTTGCCGATGTCACTTGGCTTCAACTTTTTTATGCAAGCCGATTTGATGTCTGTGTTTATGGCTTTAACATCATCGTTTTTAAGTTTGATAATTTTAATCTATTGTTTAGGTTATATAAAAAAAGACGAATACGAAACCGAATTCTATTCAATGGCAATTTTATTTTTAGGCGCTATGATGGGTTTAGTTTACAGTATGAACCTAATGTGGCTATTCATCTTTTGGGAAATCACCGCAATAGCCAGTTGGCGTTTAGTAGGTTATTTTAGAGCTGATGCTGATACTCTAAAAGCAAATAAGACCTTCCTTATAACAATGGGCGGTGCATTATTCCTATTATTAGGTATTATTATAATACTCTTAAACTTCCAAACTTTAGACTTAAATAAATTACAAGGGCAAGCAATACCAACATTAGCTGTTGTATTCATTATAATAGGAGCATTTTCTAAAAGTGCAATATTCCCATTCTCAACATGGTTACCAGATGCTGGTGTAGCACCTTCCCCTGTTACTGCAATGCTTCACGCTGCGGTGCTTGTGAAAATTGGTGTTTTTGCTTTTGCTAAAATATTCCACTATATTCCATTAGATGTAGATATGTCTACACTAGTTCTATATATGACAGGTATCAGTTCGTTAATTGCGGGTGGTGCAGCTTTAATAGAAACTAATATTAAAAGAATTATTGCTTATTCGACAATTTCTCAAATAGGTTTTATATTCTTAGGTTTTGCAACATACACACAAATAGGTTTTGTAGGTGGTATGTTGTTTATACTTATGCATGGAATATCTAAAGCCGGTTTATTCTTGGCTGCAGGCACAATCGAACATACTGCTCATACTAAAGACATTTCTAAAATGGGCAACTTATTCAAAGCCATACCTATTACAGGTGTAGCTTTTGGTTTATGTGCATTGTCTGTTATGGGTATACCACCTTTCGGCGGATTCTTCAGTAAAATGATGGTAATAAAATCTGCTGCTGGGTTTGGTAATCCTGTTATATTCACAATATTCTTGTTAGGTGCATTACTAACTATTTTGTATCTTACAAGATTGTTCTACTTGGTGTTTTTCGGATCACCAACCAAATCTTACAAAGAAACTGAAAAAGGAACTTCCAACTGGATGGTATACTCTGTGTTAACACTTGGTGTATTATCTTTGATATCGGGCTTACTAGTTAAGTTCCCTTTAAAGTTTTTAATTAATGTATTTTAAGGTGGAGAATTAAATGAATTTAGTATACCTATATATAATCTTACCGCTGATAGCAGCATTAATCTGTGCTTTTACTAAGGAAGAAAATAAATTAGTACGAAACATAACTACTTTTACAACATCGACAGTAGTATTAGTATTTTCTTTCCTTAATATAAGTAAGTTTTTCTTATTTGCTAAGGAACTCTTAGGCGACTTCAATATGTATATGATGTTTAGGATTGATACCTTTTCATCATACCTAATATTCGCAGTTGCTGGTTTTGTGTTCCTTACCTTAATATATGCAATGTCATATTTGAAAGATAAACCATTAAGTAAATGGTTCCATTTCAACTTGATGATAACCTTATCCTTCGCCTGTGGCGTATTAATGGCAGATAGCTTTATATTGCTATTATTATTCTGGGAAGGTTTACTATTAAGTTTATATGGTTTCTTAGTACTTTCAAACAATACACAAGAAGCAAGAGATACTGCTTTAAAAGCATTCATAATAAACGGCTTGGGCGATATACTATTACTTGGTGGATTTGCAATATTGGGGCTTAAAGGACTTTCAACATTAAGCGAATTCTCTATAGTAAAAATAGACGCAACCGGCTGGAACGCAGCAGCATTCATTATGGTTGGATTAGGTGCATTAGCTAAAGCTGGTATATTCTTTTTCCACGGCTGGATACCTAATGCAGCGAAGACAGCTAACTCTGCATTTATGGCTATTATGCCTGGTAGTATAGAGAAAATTTTATCTATATACTTCTTCACAAAAGTAGTACTTGGTTTATTTAACTTCTGTGCAACACCACTTAAATTTGTATTCGCAGGGCTTGGTATTATCACTGTATTATATGCAGTAATATCAAGTTTGTGGCAAACAGATATAAGAAAATTTTTAGCGTATCAAGTAATCGCACAAATAGGTTTATTTGCTATTGCTCCTGTGTTTAAACATTTACATACAGCAACAGAAGCAGCACAATATTCTGTAAATCATGCTGTTTATAAAGCAGCAATTTTGGCTGGCTTGTTTTTAGCAATCGGTGCGATAGAACACAAAATGAAAACTACAGATATTTCTAAACTTGGTGGCTTGCTTAAAAAGATGCCCATAACATCTATATCCTTTATAGCATTATCTTTAGGACTTATGGGTATAACTGCATCAGACTTATTTTTCACACATCATTCCCTATTCTATTGGATAACAGAAAGCAATAGTTATTTATTTATAGTTTTGATGTTATCTGCAAACTTACTAATAGTACCAGCATTTATAAGAGTAATAAAACCTGTATTTTTAGACGGCTTCAAAAAAGCTACTAAAATTGAAGAAGCACCTATCACAATGTTGCTACCTATAATAGTATTAACAATTGTTGGTACACTTTTTGCAAGTGGATGGGAATTCAATTTAACAGGTCATTTATGGTTACCGCATATTGGGTTTGATAAAATGTCAATGATAAACCTAACTATAATAATTATTGGGTTTTTATTATACATTGTTGGAACAGAAAAATTATTAAACTTACCAATAATAAAACAAATAGCAAGCCTTGGCAAAAGCGAAACTGCAGACTGCTACAAAATTGGAATGGATACAGTATCTGCATTTGCTAACTTCCTATTCAAAATTGATAGATTAACAGATTATCTAATAGACACTTTACCAGTAAAAATAACAAAAGCTACTGCAACTTATACATCTAACTTGCATAAGGGTTATAGTTCTGCATACATAGTATGGGCTGTAATTGGGCTTATAATTTTTGTATTACTAGTAAAAACTGGTTTCGGATTGTAAAATTAACAAGCTAAAGCATAACATACGGTGACAACAAAGTAGAAACAAAATCAGTGTTATGTAGAAAGCTTAAACGAGGATAAAAGATATGGACTTGATATTTATAAACTTTATACTACTTCCCTTAATAGCTGCGGTGGTAACGGCTTTTCTAAACAATAAGTCAAAACTAGCAAACGGCATCTGTGTTGCGGTTTTTGGTTATCACTTGTTATACATCTTGCACAACATCTTAGTTGCTAAAACAGCTTTTTATACAGGAATGAATATGTTAAGTGGAATAATGCTTATCGCAATAGCATTAGTAGCTTTAACAGTAGCGGTGTTTTCTTACTTTGCAGAAAGCACTAACAGAAAGGGTATCTATTACGCTTTAATGTTAATACTTGTAGCTGGTATGAACGGCATCGTTTCAACTGGCGACTTTTTTAGTATATACATCTTCTTAGAAGTTGTAGCAGTAGCATCTTTTGCATTGATAGCTTTCTATAATAACCCCCTCAGCACAGAAGGTGCAATAAAATACTTCTACTTATCAGCATTTGCTTCTATACTTATAATATTGTCAGTATCCTTATTATTTGTATTTACTGGTGATACTAGCTTTACAGCACTTCAAAATGCAATGACATCAAATGCGACTAATCCAACAGCATTAAACATAATACTTGGTTTAATGGTTGTAGGGTTTATGGTAAAAACTGGTTTAGTACCATTTCATACATGGACACCAGATGCTTACCAAGGCGCATCAACAAGTGTATCTGCGATACTTGCTGGTATAGTAACAAAAGTTGCTGGTGCTTATATGTTGATAAGAATAGCAATAAGCCTAGGCATAATTAATGATGGAATAAAAACAAACTCTGTTGGTTTTGCAATAATGGTTTTTGGTCTTATAACGATATTAGTTGGTGCAATAGCAGCAATGAAACAAAACAACTTTAAAAGAATGTTAGCATTTAGTTCTGTTAGCCAAATGGGATATATCGCATTAGCAGCAGGTCTTGCAACACCATTAGCTTTGGCTGGTGCAGTATTTCACTTATTTAATCATGCAACATTTAAAACTCCATTATTTTTCAATGCAAGAGCGTTGGAACAACAAGCAGGTAGTTGCGATATAGATAAACTTAAAGGGCTTGGCACAAAAATGCCTTACACCGCATGGTCTTCTATAGTAGCAATGTTATCTACTGCTGGTTTACCACCATTGTCTGGTTTCTGGAGTAAAGTTTTGATAATAGCAGCATTGTGGGAAGCTGGTTTCCATACTTTTGCAATAGTTGCTTTATTTGCAAGTTTATTAACACTTGCATACTTTATTAACTTTCAACGAACAGTATTTTTTGGCAAAGTTTCACCTGAGCTTAAAAATGTTAAGGAAGTTGGTTTTAAATATTTATTACCAGTTTTCGTGTTTGTTATATTAATAGTCGGTATTGGGTTAGCATTTACAACTTGTTTTGAAACTTTCATTGAACCCTTTATAAGGTTTTTAACTTAAAAATTAAGGAAGATATTTATGATTGAATATATTATTTTAATAACACTATTATTAGTATCTGGCGCAGCAGCTATAATGTTTAAAAACATGCTGTACGCTGCAATGGGCTTAGCCGTTTGTAGCATAATGCTAGCGTTTGTGATGTTTAAATTAAATGCACCATGGGCTGGTGTATTTGAACTATCTGTATGTGCTGGACTTATAACCGTACTTTTCGCAAGTACAGTAAGTATGGTAAAAACAGACAAAAAATATTTTGTACAAAGCAAAATGTCTAAATATTTACCACTTGCAGTGATAATATTTGGTTTAATATTGCTTTCTTTTGGCAAACCATTTTTGACAGTCCTAATGGCAGAGCATAAAGCACATGTATCTCAGTCCGTGGGCGACATTATATGGAATGTAAGGTTTAAAGATTTAATAGCACAACTTGCAATATTAGTTGCAGGTGTTGTTGCTATAAAAGCATTCTTTGGTAAACATTCCGATGAAGTAGAGGAGAAAAAATAATGACAGAAATTTTTAACCCTTCAAATTTAGTATTAAATTACTTTGTAGCTACACTACTCATATTTATGGGTATCTATGGTATGGCTTCAAGCAGAAATATATTAAAACTTCTAATTGGTATAGAAGTAGCTTCTAAAGGTTGTATGATGGCAATCTTAACAGCAGGATATGCTTTACAAAAAATCAACTATGCACAGGCATTAATCATATTAATGGTTGGAGTAGAAGTTATTGTAATAGCAGTAGCATTAAGTTTGATTATTAAAAACTATATTCAAAGACATAATGTCGATGCATGGAAACTTAAAAAATTAAAAGGATAATATTATGTTAAATTATTTATTATTTCCAGGGATAGTATTTGTAGTAAGTTTGGTAGCAATATTATTATTTTCTAAATATACAGAAGATATGATGGCATCTAACCAAGGCACTGCAGAAGAAAAGAAAGAAGGCGAAACCGTGTATGCATGTGGTGAAGAATACGAAGGCAAAAAAGCAGAACCAGATTATAATAAGTTTTTCCCCTTCGCAGTATTTTTTACAATAATGCATGTAGCAACTCTTATGATAGCAACTCTTGCGAGTGCAGATATAAGAAGTGCTCTTTCAATATCAATATTTTATTTGGTAACAGTAACGGTAATTTTAGCGATACTTTATAAGGATTAATTATGATAAAAAATTTAAAAGAAAAAGCAGTAACATGGTCTAGGATTAAATCCCCCTGGGTACTACATTACAACTCGGGTTCTTGTAACGGTTGCGACATTGAAACATTAGACGCACTAACACCTCGTTTTGATATTGAACGATTTGGTGTACTATTAAAAGGTAGTCCAAGACATGCAGATGTTTTACTAGTAACAGGTGCTGTAACAAAACAACAAGCTAAAAGATTAAGAAGAGTGTACGATCAAATGGCTGCACCAAAGTTTGTAGTTGCGATTGGGGCATGTGCTTGTAGCGGTGGTGTGATGTACGGCTGTTATGGTGTGCTTGGTGGGGTAGACAAAATTATCCCAGTATCGGCATACATTCCGGGCTGTCCTCCAAGACCAGAAGCACTTATTGACGGTGTAGTAAAATTGTTATCGACCTTAAAAAAGTAAGGGGTTAAAAATTATGAAAAATGAAGAAAAAATAAAACAATCATTAGAAAAACAGTTTAGCGATAAAATAGAAGTTGAAGCAAGATCAAAACAAAAACTTTGGGCTAAAGTAGATGCAAATATTTCGCACGATGTTATTAAATATATGTTTGACGAACTTAAATTTCAGTATCTTGCAACAATTACAGGTACTGAAGAAGGCGATAATTTTGAAGTATTGTATCATCTTCAAGCAGACGAACATTCAATACTCTGCACATTAAGAGCGGTATTACCAATAAAAAAACCAGATTTAAAAACAATAACAGACATTATACCAGGTGCAATATGGTACGAAAGAGAATTGGTAGATATGTTTGGTATTAATGTTATAGGTTTACCAAAAGGTAATAGATATCCATTGCCAGATGGTTGGCCAAAAGATGTACATCCATTAAGAAAAAATTTAACTCAAGAAGAGTTGAGCAAATATCCAAAGGAGGGTAAGTAAGATGCCAAAAATTACAGTTCCATTGGGTCCACAACACCCAGCATTAAAAGAACCAGGAAGTTTTATGCTTTCCTTGGAAGGCGAAGAAATTAAAGACGCTGTGCTAAGACTTGGCTACAATCATAGAGGTGTAGAAAAAGCAGCAGAAGCAAGAAATTATGTTCAAAACATTTACCTATTAGAAAGAGTTTGTGGTATTTGTTCCCACGCACATGCAACAGCATATGTACACAATGTGGAAGAAATCGCACAACTAGAAGTACCACAAAGAGCAAAAGCTATAAGAATGATAGTTGGCGAATTAGAAAGATTACATAGTCACTTATTATGGCTTGGTGTTGCAGGACACGAAATAGGTTTTGATACTTTATTTATGTACTCTTGGAGAGATAGAGAACTTGTATTAGATGCTTTAGAAGAAATAAGCGGAAACAGAGTTCACTATTCGATGAACTCCATTGGTGGAGTAAGAAGAGATATGTCTAACGAACAAATTAAAAAAGTATTAGGTATATTAAAAACTCTTGAAAAAAGAATTAAATACTATATAACAGTAGGCACAGAAGAATCTACAATTTTAGCAAGAACTCAAGGTGTTGGTGTTCTTCCTAAAGACGAAGCTTTAAAAAGATGTGCAACAGGTCCACAAGGAAGAGCATCAGGTGTGGATAGAGATGTAAGAAGAGATAACCCATACTTGCTATACGACAAAGTAGATTTTAAAGTTATCACTCAAGATTCTTGCGATGTATTTGGCAGATTAGTAGTAAGAGCTTTAGAAATGGTAGAAAGTTGCAAAATATTAAAACAAGTTTTAGAAAATATGCCATCTGGTGACATAGCTGTAAAAGCACCTATAAAAATAGGTCCGGGTGAAGCCGTAAACAGATATGAAGCACCAAGAGGCGAAGACATTCATTACTTAAAAGCAAACGGCACAGATGTACCAGCTCGTGTTAAAGTAAGAGCACCAACATTAGCAAACTTTGAAAGTGTAGCTTATATGTTAGAAGGCGACACATTGGCAGATGCTCCGTTAATTATCGCAGCGATAGACCCTTGCTTCTCCTGTACAGATAGAATGAGTTTAGTTCAAACAGGTACAGGTAAGAGCGGTATTATGAGTTTTAAAGAATTAAGAGCTTACAGTATAGAAGAATATAAAAAGAAAGGAATAGACTTTAGCAAGCTATAAAAAGTAGGAGATTATGGAGATAATTAAAGAACTAATAATAGGATTATTTTATATCATCGTATTCCCAGGGTTACTATTTTTAGTAATCTATGGTGGACTATCCGAATGGCTAGACAGAAAGTTTTATGCACAAATGCAAAACAGACAAGGACCCCCATGGTACCAACCGTTTGCAGATATCATTAAACTTATGTCCAAACAGGTTATAATACCTAAAGCAGCGGATAAAAAAATGTTCAAAATATTGCCGTTCATAGCTATAGCAGCTATTAACACATCAATATTTATGATACCTATATTCAGCAATAGCGCATTGTACGGTTTTAGAGGTGATATTATTGCTGTTATATATTTGTTATCCATACCAACAGCAACATTGTTTTTAATAGGGTGGAGTTCCACCAGTCCGTATGCTACAATTGGTTCAATGCGTGTACTTACACAGCTTTTCGCATATGAAGTACCTTTATTAATAGCAGTACTCGGACCTTGTATTTTAGCAGGTAGTTGGTCTATAGAAGATGTAGCAGTATTTTTCACAAATAACCCATGGCTTATGTTAGTAAACATTATCGGTTTCCTAGTAGCGATAGTTGCATTACAAGGTAAGCTAGAAAGAGTGCCGTTTGATATCCCCCATGCAGAAACAGAAATTGTTGGCGGTGTATTTACAGAATATTCAGGTAGATTATATGGCTTTATGAGACTTGCCTTAGATATGGAAATGGTAGTAGTAGCTGCATTAATCAATGCTGTATTCTTAGGCGGAAGTTTTGGATATTCTGGCTGGATAGGGTTATTATTATTTGTAATTAAAACCGAGTTTGTAGTATTCTTGTTATCAGTATTAAAAGCTGCAATGGCAAGGGTAAAAATAAACCAAATGGTAGATTTTTGTTGGAAATGGTTAGCACCATTTGCGATACTCCAAATTCTAATTTGTATAGTAGCGAGGTTTATGATAAATGGCTAGACCTTTAAGAGCTTGGAGAGAGCTCGTTAAAAATCTTTTTAGAAAACATGTCACAGGACAGTATCCTCATACTAAACCTGTTATAGATAAAAACTATCGAGCAAAAATATTGTTTGATGCCAACAAATGTATAGGTTGTAATATTTGTGTAAGAAACTGCCCAGCAGATGCAATTAAAATTATACAAGTGAACCAAGACGAAAAACCTACAGAAGTAGATGGCAAAACAATACCAGCTAAACGAAAGTTTAAATGTGTAATAGACTTGGCTAAATGTGTTTATTGTGGACAATGTACAGATGGTTGCCCAGTAAAAGCATTATCAAGTTCGCAAGATTTTGAACTTGCACATTTTAATAGAGAAGCTTTGATAGATGAAATGAAACATCCATATGAAACTGAATCTAAAAAAAAGTAATGACAATATAGTTATTTTAGCAATTGGAAATGAAATGCTCGCAGATGATTCTGCGGGCATTTTTGTTGCCGAAATTTTACTAAAAAAACTGGCGCATAAAAAAAATATCAAGATATTTAAAACAGGTGTTATGCCAGAGAGTTTTTTTAGTAAAATTTCGGCTTTTAAGCCATCATTAATAATTTTTATAGACGCATGTAGTTTTGGTGGCAAAATAGGCGAAATAAGACATATTCCGATGGATAAAATAGATGGTGCCGGCTTTTCAACCCACAGTTTACCTATAACAACATTTGTAAAGTATTTGACTAACCAAATACCAAACATAGAAGTTCAGTTTATAGGCATAGAACCTAAAAGCATAGAGTTCGATAAACCTATGACTACTGAAATAAAAAAATCCTGCCAAGATTTAGCAGGATATCTAATCGAAAAATTATCTTAATTTTTTAATTCTTCAAATTCATTGTCCAGTTAAGCCGACCCCAAACGGTATCCATTTTCTTAACAAACGCTTTCTGATCTGCTTTCTTATAAGAATTTCTTTTTACAAGAATTTTTTCTCTTATATCTTTTAAATCTTTCAAACTTTTATTAAAAGTTTCAACTTTTTCTGCAATTCTTTCTGGTGTGTAGCTTAAAGATACATTTGCCACTTTACCAACTGCCACTTTTTCAGAAACCATTTGTTTTCTAAGATTAGCATCCAAGAAAGTGCCTTTTCGTTTCAATAATATATTCTCTGCAGAAACAGCTTCTAATTTATTTTTCAAAGATATTATTGTATTATCTTTTTGTGCTGTTTTTTGTTTAACAGTGTTAAATGCAGAAACAAAATCTTTACTCAATACTCTATATTTTTGTGTTTTTGTTTCAAGTGCATAATTTTTTGCTTTCAAATTACAAACCATTTTGTGCACTTCATGTTCATTGGTATTTTTTGCATAATCTTCTTTCAAATTCTTAATGTATGCAGACAAAATACCAACCTCTTTATTCTTATGTTGATATTTTTTCTGATAATCCGCAGTCAAATTATTTCTCGCAACCAATGAAACATTGCTATCTTTAAGATTTTTAATTTCTTTCAAATTTGTAATACACTTATTAGAAACTTCCTGCAACTGATGTTCCAAAGCAATAGTTCTTTTTTTATGTTTTTGAACGGTTATAGCAAGGTTAGTTTCATTATTTACATTCGTAGCATAAAGCCTTGCTATTTTACCAGTAGTTTCTGATAATTTCTGACTATCTTGCGCACCTTGTGTAAAAGTTTGAGTAAGTTTACCCTCTAATGCTTTGTTTACTGTTTTTAAACAGTTAATTTTATTATTAAGCTGATTAAAGGTTTGCGAAAATTCTTGTTTTCTTATATCTAGCTCTTTTAAAAGTTCCTGATTGGCTTCTTCTGCTAGTTTTTGGTTAGGATCTTGCTGACTTACTATGAAACTTTCCATGCTTTGTTTTAAGTCCATAAAAATAGCCGACATATTTCCATAAAATTGTTCTTTATTGTTATCGTCTTGCACATGTTTGTTTGCTAGAAGATTTAAAAGTGTTGTGTTTTGAAGATGATATTGTTCAAACTTTTGTTCAAGCTGTAAAATTTTATTTTCTAGCTTTCTGTATGAAAAAGTTTTTTCTTGTTTTTGAACAATTTTGTTTACATAGCTATCTAAAACTGGTGTGCCGAAAGGTTTGTTGTTAGGAAATTCACTTCTTGATTTAGAAGTGTGAAATGTTTCTAATGGTTTGATGTTTATTTTATTTATATTATTATAATGTCCCATTTGTCCCCAGTGCCAAAGGCACCCCTTTCTTTTTTAAGCTTTCTACATAACACCCTTTTCGCTTTAGCTTCTTAACATCTTTTACTAAATTATTATAACATATTAGCAATGGCGGTCAAATTTTATATTTCAGCTCGTCTAAGACTTTTGAAGCAAGGTAAAACGAACCTAAAAATACACGATATTTGTACGGCTCTGCACATGCCATAGCGGTGGCAACATTTTTGCATGCAATTATTTTTTTAGGACTTTTAATATCAATAAATTTGGCTAAATTTTTGGCAGTTTCTGTACGAGAGTTCTTAACTTCTGTAAAAATTATGTCCCCCCCATGCTTTGATATTTGTTGGACGATTTTTTGACAATTTTTATCTGCCATAAGCGAAACCACAAGCACCATATTTTCTTTTTTTGGTAAAGATGTTAGACAATTTTTGATGGCTTCAATATTATGAGCGCCATCTATTATAAAAGTTGCATTGTCTTGTTTGACAACTTGCATACGGGCTGGTATTTTGGTTTTTTTAATGGAAGATAATATTATTTTATCCCCGATATCAAAGAATTTTGCAACTTTATAGCAAATATTGGCATTTATTTTTTGGGCTGGGTTTATTGTGTTTAGTTTTAGATTTTTGCTTGCTAAAATATTTTCGTAAGAAAATATTTTAGCACCTTTATCAACCGCTACTTTTTTGATAATTTTTAATGGCTTGCTTTCTATCTTACCAAATGCCACTGGTACGCCTTTTTTTATGATGCCAGCTTTTTGCATAGCTACTTTTTCTATGGTATTGCCAAGGGTTTTGTTATGGTCTAACCCTATACTAGTTATAAGGCAAAAAGCTGGCTTAATTATATTAGTAATATCCTTCTTTCCACCTATACCGGTTTCTATAATTGCGATATCCACCTGCTCGTCTGCAAAAATTTGAAAAGCCATCGCAGTTAAAATTTCAAAGTAGCTTAAACTGTTATTATTTCGCTTTTCTGTAGCTGAAATAAGACCAAGATACTTTTCAAATTTTTGTTTAGAAATAGCTTTACCATTTATTCTAATTCTTTCGGTCGGACAAAGTATATGAGGCGAACTATAAACACCAACTTTATAGCCAGAAGCCATAAATATTTCTGATAATATTGCACCGCAAGAACCTTTACCATTAGTACCTGCGATATGTATAGATTTGAATTTTTTTTGTGGATTATCAAGATTTTTAAGACAAGTTTTAAAATCTACAAAGCTATTTTTTTTACTAACTTCGTATGCTCTTTTAAGTAGGAAGTTCCAGCTTTCGTTAAAGCTCATAGGTTTATGCTTTTTTCCTTTTTATTTTAGCACCAAGCCCTGCAAGTTTTTTTTCTAACTGTTCGTAGCCTCTATCTATATGATAAACTCTGTCAACGACGGTTTCACCACTAGCACAAAGCCCAGCCAAAACTAAACAAGCACCACCACGAAGATCTGAAGACATCACATTTGCACCCGTAAAACTAGTACCACCCATAATGCTTGCGGTTTTGCCTTCCATATGGATATTTGCACCCATTCTTACAAGTTCGGCTACATGCATAAATCTATTTTCAAAAATATCTTCCGAAACTTCACAAGTGCCTTTTGCTTGACTCATAAGTACCATCCAAAGTGGTTGTAAATCTGTAGCAAAACCGGGATAGGGAGCTGTTTTGATATGCACCGGCTTAACATTTTTTGTACGGGGCGAAATTTTAATCGAATTTTTGCCACACTTAACATTAAACCCCGCTTCCTGTAAATATTCGATTAAAATTTCGTCATTTTCTGGCTCGCAATTTATAACTTCAATTGTACTTTTGGTACAAGCCGCCGCAATTAGATATGTGCCAGTTTCAATTCTATCTGCAATAACGGTATGGTTAATTCCTGAAAGTTTTTTAACACCTTCAACAATAACTTTGTTTGCTTGGTAAGAAATTTTTGCGCCCATTCCGTTTAGACAGTTAATTAAATCGTCCACTTCTGGTTCTCGGGCGATATTTTCTAAAATTGTTTTCCCTTCTACCAAACTTGCACACATAAGCAAGTTTTGACTAGCACCAACACTTGGAAAACCTAAAATTATTTTTGCAGGTTTTAATTTTTTGGCTGATATTAAAATGTCACCACCTTTTTGCTTAATTTTAGCACCTAATTTGCTAAAACCTTTAAGGTGGATATCGACTGGACGAATACCAATAGCGCAACCGCCCGGTAAAGAAATTGTTGCATGTTTATATCTTGCAAGTAATGGACCTGCTGATAAAAATGAAGCTCTCATTTTTTTGACAAGTTCGTATGGGATATCTGTTTTACAGCATCCGTTTTTGGTTATGGTTATTGTATTGTTTTTAAATTCTACTTTTTTGCCAAGGTATTGCAAAATATCAATTGTGCTTGAAATATCGTGAAGGTTTGGGACATTTTTTATGACACATTTTTCGTCTGTTAACAGACTAGAAATAATAATAGGTAAAGCCGAGTTCTTTGAACCGCTAACTTTTATTTGACCTGTAAGTTTTGTATTTCCCTGAATAGTAAATTTGTCCATAGTGGGAAGCCCACTCCTTTTTTTGTTTTCGTGACCACATTACACTAGTTTTGCTAATGCCTAATAGCCACCTTATTTATTTTACCTTATTTTAGCTCAGCGAAAATGTATCTATCTACCCCGAAAATGTCTTTCTTAACCACAACCTCTTGCCAAAGCTCTTTTTTGAAAAGTTTCGAAACAGCTTCCGACTGCTGATACCCTATTTCCATTGCTATCATACCTTCGGAATTTAAAAATTCTGGTGCGGAATTAATTATTTTTTTAATATAAAGAATTCCGTCTTTACCGCCGTCCAACGCTTTTCTTGGTTCTTGCAAAACTTCCTTTTGAAGCTTGGAAATATCCGCTGTCGGGATATATGGTGGGTTAGAAATTATCAAATCAAACTTACCTTCCAATTTACTAAATAAGTTTGATTTGATAAATTTAATTCTTTCAGCAACATTTAAATTCTCTGCATTTTTAATAGCTGTGTTTAAAGACTTTTGTGATACATCACTACCCACAACTTCAGCATTTTGATAAAGCAAAGATAAACTGCATGCTATGCAACCAGAACCTGTACACAAATCTAAAATTCTATTTGGTGCTTTACCTTTTAATAATCTTAGTGTTTCTTCTACCAAGCCTTCTGTTTCTGGACGAGGTATTAATACATTTTTATCGACGATAAAAATGTGTCCTAAAAATTCCTGCTCGCCAGTGATATGGGCAATAGGCTCGCCTTTGGCTTTTTTTTCTAATATAGATAAAAAGTTTTGCCTATCTTTTTCTGAAACCATATAATCTGAAAACACTTTTAAAAAAGTGCTTCCTCTTTTTAATGTCAAAGATAATAGTATAAGAGCATTTTGGCTAGGTTCTTCTATCTTATGTTGTTTAAGATATTCTTCGCCATAATTTGTAAGTTCTCTTACTGTTAGCATTTTAAATGTCCAAGTTTTTTAATTTTTCCTCTAGTCTATACTTTCTAAGTGCGGTTAAAATTTCAAATAAGTCGCCGTCCATTACTTCTTCTATATTATAAAAAGATTTTTCTAATCTGTGGTCTGTAATTCTGTTTTGTGGGAAGTTATAGGTTCTTATTTTTTCACTTCTATCGCCACTACCAACTTGCGATTTTCGTGCATCATAAAGTTCTTTATTTCTTTTTTCTTCTTCCATTTGAAAAAGCTTAGCTTTTAACATTTTCATCGCTTTTTCTCTATTTCTAAGCTGATTTCGCTCTTCCCTACAACTTACAACTACACCTGTTGGTTTATGTATAATTCTTACAGCACTTTCTATTTTATTAACATTTTGCCCGCCTGCACCACCTGCTCGACAGGTTTCCATTTCTAAATCTGCTTGATTAATTTGGATATCAATATCCTCTGCTTCTGGTAATAATGCAACAGTTGCCGTAGATGTGTGCACCCTGCCACCTGTTTCTGTTTGAGGAACTCTTTGCACTCTATGTGTGCCACTTTCGTCTTTTAACCAACTATATGCACCATCACCTTTTATAAATACAGATGCATATTTACAACCTTTAAGCCCAGTTTCTGAAAATTCTAAAACTTCGGCTTTCCAGTTTTTTCGTTCTGCAAATCTTATATACATTCTAAAAAGTTCAGCTGCAAACAAACTACTTTCATCTCCGCCGGCTGCTGGACGAATTTCAAAATAAATATTTTTACTATCATTCGGATCTGGCGGGATAACTAATACCCGTAAATCTTTTTCGGCTTTAGTTTTGGCTTCTTGTATTTGTTCGATATCGTCTTGAGCCATTTTAACAAGTTCTTTATCTTCGCCTTGTTTAATTATTTCTTTAGATTCTTTTATCTGTTTATCGCAGTTTTCTATTTCTTTAATTTTTTCAACAATTGGCTGTAAGAAAGCGTGCCTCTTAGAGACATCTTTAAATTCGTTAGAAGCTAAATTACCGCCAGATAATTTTGCCTCTACATTTTCAAATTCTTTTAAAAACTTTTCTACATTCATAATTTATTGATCCTCTAATGTACTACTCTATTCAAATTATAATAAAATTACAATTTTTTGTCATTGCGGGCTTGGTCCGCAATCTTACTATAAGATCCTGAAACAAGTTCAGGATGACAGTTTTTTTGTTCAGGATGACAAGGGGTGTGCTATATAAAAAAACAGATTCCCTATATATGATAGGAAATCTGTCTAAAAATAAGTAACTAAGCTATTTTTTAGCTTCTTTTTTCTCTGCTGTTTTAGCTGCTCTATAATCCGCTTTTTTTGGTGCTGTTGTGAATACACCTTTTTCTTTAGCCATTTTCTTCTTTACTATTTTTGCTTTAACTTTTGTTTTTGGCTTTTTAGCTACTGTTTTACCAGCAGTTTTTGCGAATCTTTTTTGGAATTTCTCTACTCTACCTTCTGTATCAAGCATTCTGTCCTTACCAGTAAAGAATGGATGACAAGCAGAACAGATGTCCAGCTTTAAGCTTTTTAAAGTTGATTTTGTTTCAAAACTATTACCACATGCACATTTTACTGTTACTGAGTCGTAGTTTGGATGTATCTTATCTTTCATTGTTTTTGTCCTTGTTTCTGTGACTACATTACACTAGTTTTGCTAGTGCTTTATTGCCACCGTATGTTAAGTTAATATCTTTATACATACATTTTACCAAATTTCATCTGTTTTGGCTATGTTATAGAGTAGAAACTTCCATTTGTTTCAAAAAGTCTTTATTGGACTTTGTTGCTGATAGCTTCTCTAACAACAAATTCATAGCATCTACAGAACTTAATGGTGCAAGCACTTTTCTCATTATCCAAACTTTATTCAATTCGTCGTTTGAGAGAAGTAAATCTTCTTTTCTAGTACTGGTTTTATTTAAGTCTATAGCTGGGAATATTCTTCTGTCTGCTAATTTTCTGTCTAAATAAACTTCACTATTACCAGTTCCTTTAAATTCTTCGAAAATAACTTCGTCCATTCTAGAACCTGTTTCAACAAGTGCGGTTGCGATAATTGTTAAACTTCCGCCTTCTTCTATATTCCTTGCTGCACCAAAAAATCTCTTTGGTCTTTGCAAAGATGTTGATTCAAGTCCACCAGTTAACACTCTACCACTAGACGGGGTTACTGTATTGTATGCTCTACCAAGTCTTGTAATAGAATCTAGCAAGATAACAACATCTTTGCCGTGTTCTACCATTCTTTTGGCTTTTTCTATTAACATTTCAGCTACTTGTACATGTCGTTCTGGTGCTTCGTCAAAAGTGGAGGCAATAACTTCGCCAGATATACTTCTTCTCATATCGGTAACCTCTTCTGGTCTTTCGTCGATTAAGAGTACCAAAAGTTCTATATCTTTATGGTTTTCTATAAGCGAGTTTGCTATTGACTGCAACATCATAGTTTTACCAGTTTTTGGGGCTGCAACTATTAACGCTCGTTGACCTTTACCAATTGGTGCCATTAAATCTATAACTCTTTGGGTAAGCCCTTTTTTGTCTGTTTCTAAAATAAACCGTTCTTCTGGATAAAGTGGTGTTAGATTATCAAACAATCTTCTTGACTGAAGTTTCTCTGCTTCTGTTTTGTTTATCTTTTGAAGTTGCAACATAGCGAAAAATCTTTCACCCTCTTTTGGAGGACGAATTAACCCTTCAACAGTATCACCTTTTCTTAAACTGAACCTTTTTATTTGGCTTGGCGATACATAAATATCGTCTTGCCCCGGTAAATAGTTATTGTCTTCAGATCGTAGAAAACCAAAGCCGTCTGGTAAAATTTCTAAAGCTCCACCGCCGTATACACTGCCGTTTTGTTTTGCAGTGCTTTCCATAATTTTACTTATAATTTCGTGTTTCTTTAAGTTTGCTACACCTTCAATATTATAGTTTTGTGCTAATTTTGTTATTTCTGACACGCTTAATTTTGCGAGTGCTGTTGCATCCATAGGATTATTTGGTGTTGTTTCTTTTAGGTTTATCGCCTGAAAGTTTAGGTTTTTGCCATTACCATTTTTGTGTCCGTTTCGGGGTTTGTTATCCCTTTTGATGTTTTTATCTTGATCGTTCTTTTTTTCCATTTTTATATTCTCCTCAAACTTTTGTTTAAATTTTTAACCTTTTCTTTTAGATTTTTTGTGTTACCATTATTGTCAATTACAATATCGCTTAGCATTGCTTTTTTGCTAAGCAAAATTTGTGTTTTATTTCTTTTTAGAAATTCTGTTTTTGTTATTTTTCTTTTTAAAGCTCTTTTTATTCTAATTTTATCATCTGCAAAAATACAAAGTGTTAAATTAAAAAAACTTTCTAGTTTTGTTTCAAATAAAATTGGTGCTTCAAATATTATTAACTTTTTTTTGCTTTTTTTAATTTGTAAACCTGCTTGTTTTATTATTTCTGGATGAAGTAAATTTTCTAACCAAAGTTTATGTTTTGGATTTGCAAAAATTTTATCTGCTAATAATTTTTTTGTAAACTTTTCGCCAAACTTTTTAGATATTTGTGCTTTTACTTGCTTGTTAGAAGATAAAATTTTTGCAGAAATATCGTCTGCACTTAAGGTTGTAGCACCTAAGTTTTTAAATATTTTTAAAACTTCGCTTTTACCACTACATATACCGCCAGTTAACCCGACAACAATTTTATTTTTTGGTAGCGTCCATTTATATTTTTCTAATTTCATAGTAAAAGACCTTGCATGTCGTACCAATTCTTTCCACTCTTTACATCTACCCGAAGTGGTACTTTCAACTGCACTGCATTTTCCATTTTATCTTTAATTAAAGAAGCATATTTATCTATCTCTTTTTCTGGTACTTCAAACAATAGTTCGTCGTGAATTTGAAGTATCATCTTAACATCTGTATTCATTATTTCTTTATAAATATCTAGCATTGCTTTTTTAATAATGTCCGAACTTCCACCCTGAACAACTGTATTTACAGAAGCTCTTTTTGCAAAACTTTCCAAGCGGGCGACACCCATACCAAATTCTGGCAAGTATCTTGTATGCCCGTATAAAGTTTTCACATAACCTTTCATTTTAGACATTTTCACAGTATTATCTATCCAATTTTTGACACCACTATAGGTTGCAAAATAACCTTCTATATATGCTTTTGCCTCGTTAAAATCTATATCCAAACTTCTAGAAAGTGCTAGAGGGCCTTGTCCATAAACTATTCCAAAGTTAATTGCTTTTGCCTGATATCTTTGCTCTTGGCTGACATCTTTAATTGGTGTTTTAAAAACTTCGCTAGCTATTTTTATGTGGATATCTTCATCTTTTGCAAAAGCTGAAACTAAAATTTCATCGCCACTTACATGTGCTAAAATTCTTAAATCTATTTGCGAATAGTCCAATGCTAACAAGGTATTTCCTTGGGTTGCTTTAAATGCTTTTCTTATACTTCGTCCTTTTTCCGTTCGGATTGGTATGTTTTGTAAATTTGGTTCAAACGACGATAATCTGCCTGTAACTGTACCTGTTTGATCATAATGGGTATGGACACGGGAAGTTTTTTCATCTGCTAAATTAATTAAATTTTCTACATAAGTAAAGCGAAGTTTTGCAGCTTCTCTATATTCTAAAATTTGCCCTGCAATTGGATGCATATGAGCTATTTGGCTAAGCACATCTTCGTTTGTGGAATAACCTGTTTTTGTTTTTTTAATTGGTGTGATTTTTAATTTTTCAAACAAAAATTCCGACAATTGCTTTGGCGAATTTATATTTATATGATAGCCTGCAGCTTTATCTATATCTTGTTGAATTTTGTCCATATCTATTTTAAGTTTTGCTTCGTATTCTTTTAAGAAATTTGTATCAACCGTTATTCCATTATGTTCCATATTTAATAGTACGGATAAAAATGGTTGTTCTAATTTATAGTAAAGATCTTCTTTGTCTTCTTTCTTAAGTTCGGCTGACAAAATGTCTTTTAATTTCCAAATATGTTGATTATATTGATGCAAATTATCCTCTGAAGATGTGTTTTCTATTATTTGACTTAAATATTTTGCGATTATACCAGAAAAATCAAAAGCGCTTGAAGAATTTAGACAATATCTTGCTAAATTAATATCAAAACAATTTATAAAAGAAGTACAAAAAATTCCCAAATCTCTAAAAGTTTGTTTTAAATTAAAACCAATTTTTAAAATTTTATTTTCTGCCACAAGTCCGCCAATTATTTCTTTATCCCTTTTGGTTAGTTTTGATATTTCGTTAATATAAAAATCTTTTTTAGAAGTTGCAAGTATAATTAGCCCCTCTTCTTTTTGGATAAAGAAATTTTGGGAATTTTTTGTACTTTCAATGATATCTTCAAAATTTTTACCTTTATGTTTAAATTCCAAGCTTAAATCTCCCCCCACGGAATTATCTTTTTTAGTAATCGTGTCTTTTTGTGGTGCATCGAAAAAGTGAAGTAAATTTTTAAATTCGTATTTTGTAAAAATATCTGCCAAATCTTGTTTTTTAGGAGTATTTACCTCAAAATCTTTTACAGATTTATCTATATCAACATTACCTTTAAGTTCAAATAATTCTTTAGACATTAATGCATTTTCTTTACCTTCAACAAGCTTGTTTCGCATTACTTCTTTAATATCTTCATTGCCAGCTTCGGCTTCTTTTAAGATATTTTCTATAGTCCCAAATTTGTTAATTAAAGTTTCAGCAGCTTTTGGTCCTAGACCTTTTATACCGGGGATATTATCGGAACTATCGCCTACGATAGAAAAATAATCTAATAAATTTTTACCTTCAACTCCGTACTTTTCTTTTATATATTCTTCGCCTCGCAACTTATCTTTACTACCACCGCCCCAAACTTTTACATCTTTATCTGTTGTTAATTGATACACATCTTTATCGTGTGTAATAAGCACAGCTTCATACCCTTCAGCTACAGATTTTTTGGACGCATATGCAATTAAATCGTCCGCTTCGTATCCTTCTTTAGCTAAAATTTTAAAGCCAAGCTTTTTAGTCAAATCCCTCGCGGATATTAGCTGGTTAACAAGCTCTTGCTCGGTTTCTTTGCGATTAGCTTTATAGTTCGCAAAAATTTTATGCCTAAAATTTTTGCCTTTAGAGTCGAAACAAACCACAACATATTTAGGGTCATAACTTTTTAAAAATTTCACTAACCATTTGCTAAAACCATACAATGCACCAACCTCTTCTCCAGACGAAGAAGTGAGCTTTGGCAATGCATGATAGTTTCTATGCAAAAAGCCATGTGCATCTATAACAAATAAGGTTTTTTCGGTTTTTGGAAACATAAATTTTTTTGTTTTTTTGCGAGAGGCTCGCCCCCGTTTTTTTTAAGAATAGTTTTTGTATTGGGATTGTTTTTTAATCTTATCTGCTCCTTATATATAGAGCAGATAAGGTTATGCTAATTTTTTTCTATTAAAGAGTCAAGTTTACTTTTTAAAGTTTCTTTATCTTGTACACCCATAAGCTGGTCTGCTACTTTACCATCTTTAAAAAGTAATATTGTAGGAATAGAGCTAACTCTATATTCCCCAGCTAATGTTTGATTTTCGTCTACATTGACTTTTGTAATTTTTACCTTGCCATCATATTCTCTTGCAAGTTCTTCTATAATAGGTCCTAAAGTCCTACATGGTCCGCACCATGGTGCCCAAAAATCTACTAAAACTGCTCCGTCGTGTTCTAGTACCTCTTTTTTAAAAGTATCTTGTGTAAGATTAAGTTCGCTCATCGATCCTCCCCTAAAGTTTATGTGATTGTTTGTTAATTATTAAAGAATAGCTTATATATATAGATTAGCAGACTACGATAACACTTGTCAAGCGGACGGGTAAGTTATAAAATGTATTAACTATGACAGAAAACAATAAAAAAAATAGCAATCCTGTTACATTTAATGTGCTTGAAAATCAAAAAATCTTTTATAAGGATAATCAGCAAATAGCTATTCAAACTATGTCTTCCCACGGGACGATACTAAAAGAAGTGGTAGCTACAGCGGGCAAAATACCAGACGGCGAGGCAATTGAATATTATAAGGAAAATGGTATAAAAACCAAAGCTCACTATAAAAATAATCAATTAGACGGTTTTTTAGAAAAGTTTGATGCTTTTGGCAATACCTTAGCAGAAGAAAATTATAGTGGCGGAATGCTTGAAGGCAAAACTACCATTTATTATCCTAAAGAAAAAAAGATTAGGGAAGTAAGGCATTATAAACAAAATAAATTAAATGACAAAAGGGATGTTTTTTATGCCAATGGCAATAAATTTATAGAAGAAAATTATTGTAATGGCAAGTTGGACGGATTAAGACAAACTTTTTATGAAAATGGCACTTTAAACGAAAAAGAAATTTATATAAACGATAAACTTGAAAGTGAAAAAATTTATTATTATCAAACAGGAGAAGTTTGGTATAAAGAAAACTATTCTAACGGCAAATTAAAAGGTGTAAAAGAGGTTTATTATCCAAACCAAAAGCCATTTAGCACCGAACATTATAAAGACGGTATGCTTCACGGAGAAAAGTTGGTTTACGACGAAAATGGTAAAGTAAAATTAAAAGAAAATTACGATTGTAATCAACTTGCTCGCAAAAATAAAGAGGATAAAAATGGAAAATAAAATATCACTTTTTTCGCCCGCTAAAATTAATTTATTTTTAGATGTTGTAGGCAAACGGGAAGATGGGTATCATAATTTAGCTACCATTTTTGCAAAGCTAAATTTTGGCGATAATATTACATTAAAAACTAAATCGGCTGAAAAAACCGAAATTAATATCAACATAACTGGCAAAAATGGTGATAAAATACCAAGTGGTAAGGATAATTTAATCTATAAAGCATGTGAAAACTTTTTAAGTCATTTCAAAATTTCTGCAATTATAGATGTAGAGCTTGAAAAAAATATACCAGTAGGTGCTGGGCTTGGTGGTGGCAGTTCTAATGCTGGGGTGGTATTAAAAGGGCTTGCAGAAATTTTGAAAAAAACAAGCGAAACAGATTTTGAGCAAATAAAAAACATCGCCACAAAATTGGGTGCAGATGTACCATTATTCTTATATAAAAACACTTTTTTAAAAGGCGAAGGCATTGGCGAAAGGTTAGAACCTATAGAAATTTCAGATAAAAACAATCTACCTTATATAGTTTTAGCATTCCCAGGTTTTGGAATGGAAACAAAACAAGTTTTTAAAAATTTAAGTGGTATTTGCGACGATAATATATTGACAAATCCGTCTAATATTAATAAAATAATAATATGCCTTAAAGGTGATAATCCACTAACCAAATGGGGGCATTTGATATTTAACAAGTTGGAATTTTGTGCCATATCTTTAAATCCTCAGATAGAGGAACTCAAACAAAAGTTTAAAGATTTGGGCGCAGAATATGTATTGATGTCTGGTTCAGGTTCTTGTGTGTACGCTTTAGTGTCTAAGCGGGAAAAAGCAGAAGAGATTGCCAAAAATCTCACAAGCCAATTAACAGCTGAAAACAGTTTGATAAAAGTAACAAATTTTTTATAACTAAAGACAACAAGTCGGAGGACAAGCGATGAAAATCACAGAAGTAAGAATACATCTTATGAACGAGGAACGATTAAAAGCATTTGCAAGCATAACTTTTGACGATTCCTTTGTAGTAAGAAACATGAAAATAGTTAAGGGAAACAAGGGTATATTCTTATGCATGCCATCTAGGAAACTTGCTAATGGAACACATAAAGATATGGTGCATCCGATAAATCAAGAGTTCAGGCAGTATTTAGAAGATAATGTTTTAAAAGCTTACGAAGAAGATCTTGCAAAAAACGGCGGGGAAGCTGTACAAGTATCAGAGGAAGCTAAAGAAGCAGCGGAAGAAGAAACAGTAGCCGAATAAAAACTGTAACAAATTTTTTTAATAAATTGGGCAAGTTTACAAAATGATGCCCTAGTATTTTTTTGACGACAATGTCGCAAATTTTCTAGAAATTTTTGATCTTTTTATAGCGCAAGTATTTTGAGATGATTTTTTTTGTTAATAATACGGTTCTTTGCAAGTATTTTTGTGGAAATTTTTTCTTTCTTTGCGACCGTGGACTAGGTCGGTAGAGCGAGCGAATGCGAGCACCCCTAGTTGAGGGAGCAAAAAAGGGAAAATTTACCAAAAAGACGAAGCAAAGAAAATTATTCCGGGTGGTGTAATGGTAACACTTCTGTTTTTGGTACAGACATTCTAGGTTCGAGTCCTAGCCCGGAAACTTTTGGAAGGCTTTTCCTTTTTTTCTGTGTTTCTCACAAGCTCAAGTACGTGAGCTCGCAAGCTCGCCCGTTACACTTGTACTCTTCACTTGTTCGTGCCTTGAAAAAAAGGAAAATCCTTGCAAAAGACTCTTTTGTGCTAACTCAAAAATTAATCACAAAATCCTTGAAAACCATTCTGAACCCTCGTCTTCCTTGAAAAAAGAAGAAAATAAATTAAAAAACCATTTTCGTTGCTCTTCGTAAAAACCATACAACACTACTCTAATTATAAATCTTATGCTATAATATTCCTGATGAAAATAAGAGAGATAAGAAAAGAAGAATATGATCAGTGCCAACAAATGATCTACGATATATTCGATAAATGTTTAGCTAAAGAATATTCTGCAAAAGGAAGAGAAACATTTAGAAATATTATACGATTTGAGGACAAAACAACTTGGGTTGCAGAAGATAATAACAAAATAATCGGAGTTTCTGCTATAATAAAAAACACAAGACATATGATGTACTTGTTTATTCTTCCACAATATCAAGGTAAAAAAATTGGAACTTTACTACTAGATAAAGTAAAAAAATATTTAGGACCCGGTCCAATTACAGTTAAAGCATCTAGGATAGCAGACAAATTTTATCTTAAACATGGCTTCAAACCTACCGACGATTGGCAAGAAGAGGGAGAATTATATTATCTTCCAATGAAACTGGATATTTAGCCAAATTAAATCCTAACACAAATCTAACATAAATCAATTATTTACTTAAATTTCAAAATTCGCTACAATGTTATTAGGCAATTGAACTTTAAAACTTTGCCAAAATTTTCAATTGCCTAATAAAGGTGGGAAACTAAGAATTCTTTCTTAGGGAAATAAATATTTTCAATTGCCTAGCAAATGTGTGGGGCAAAGCATTTTTTATATGGGAGATAAGCATTCTTTATAATAGGATGCTATTTTTTATTCTCCCCTCTCCATTACCTGCAAATATTTTATATAATCTTACATATGACTAATCAAAAAGAAACAACCTTTAGAACTATAGATTCTAATCAGCAAAAACGCTGGGAAAATTCCAATTTATTTAAGTCGGATAAATTACCGAAAAATAAATCAAAAAAATTCTACTGCTTAGATATGTTCCCCTACCCATCAGGTACAGGTCTTCATGTTGGGCATCCAGAAGGGTACACCGCATCGGACATTCTTTGTAGATACAAAAAAATGAATGGCTTTAGCATTCTTCACCCAATGGGTTGGGATGCTTTTGGTTTACCAGCAGAAAATCATGCTATTGCAACCGGCGTTCACCCTGCAATTACCACAAAAAATAATATAGACAATTTTAGAAGGCAAATAAAATCCCTCGGTATGATGTACGATTGGGGTAGAGAAGTAAACACCACAGATCCGGAATATTACAAATGGACTCAGTGGATATTTGTTCAGCTTTACAAAAAAGGTTTGGCTTATCAAGATGAAGTCGCAATTAATTTTTGCCCAAGTTGTAAAACTGGTATCGCTAATGAAGAGGTGCATCAAGGTAAATGCGAAAGATGCGAAACTAAAATTGAACAAAAGAAACTTCGTCAGTGGATGCTAAAAATTACAGCTTATGCCAAACGACTATTAGACGATTTGGAAGGGTTGGACTGGCCTCACTCCACAATGACTATGCAAAAAAATTGGATAGGTAAAAGCGAAGGTGCAGAAATAATTTTTAAATTAGATAATTCTGACAAAACAATAAATGTTTTCACAACTCGTCCAGATACTTTATTTGGTTCTACCTATATGGTACTTGCACCAGAACATCCTTTGGTTTCAAACATTACAATCAAAGAACAAGAAAAAGAAGTAAAAAAATATTTAGAAACTTCTAAAAACAAAACAGAATTTGAAAGAACCGAAATTAATAAAGATAAAACCGGTGTTTTCACAGGTGCTTATGCGATTAACCCAGTAAATAACGAAAAGCTACCAATTTGGGTGGCAGATTATGTATTAATGGGCTATGGTTCTGGCGCTATTATGGCAGTACCCGCACACGACGAAAGAGATTACGAATTTGCCACAAAATTTAAACTACCAATTGTTGAAGTTATCCAAAGTAAAGAGGGAGTTTCCAAAAAAGCATATCTTGGTGATGGTAAAGCAATAAATTCCGATATTTTAAACGGACTTAATGTTAAAGATGCGATAAAAAAAATAAATAATTATTTGGAAGAAAAAAATATAGGTAAAGCAAAAACTACTTATAGATTAAGAGATTGGGTATTTTCAAGACAAAGATACTGGGGCGAGCCAATACCAATTATCCATTGCGATAAATGTGGTACTGTGCCTGTGCCAGAAAAAGATTTACCCGTAATTCTTCCGCAAATGGAAAAGTTTGAACCATCTGGCACAGGCGAATCCCCGCTTGCTAACAATTTAGAATGGGTAAACACAACCTGTCCAACCTGCAAAGGAAAAGCAAAAAGAGAAACTAATACAATGCCACAATGGGCAGGAAGTTGTTGGTATTATCTTCGCTATTTAGATCCTAAAAATAGCAAAGAATTTTGTGCAAAAAATATCGAAAAAGCATACTGCCCGGTAGACTATTATATCGGCGGGGCAGAACATGCTGTACTTCACCTTTTATATGCACGGTTTTGGCATAAAGTTTTGTTCGATTTGGGATATGTATCTTACAAAGAACCTTTCCAAAAATTGAGGCATCAGGGTATGATACTTTCTTATGCATACACAACAAAAGCAGGTGCATATTGTGGGTACGAAGAAATAGATTTTTCAGATCCTAAAAATCCAAGACATAAAAAAACTGGCGAAGTTTTAAAAGCTACTGTAGAAAAAATGTCTAAAAGTAAAAAGAATGTAATTAATCCAGATGAAATTTTAGACCAATACGGTGCAGATGCTTTTAGAATGTACGAAATGTTTATGGGTCCATTTGAAGCAAGTAAACCTTGGGACATTAATGGCATTGAAGGTATAAACAGATTTTTAAAGAAAATTTGGTTTTGGGCATTACCAATTTCAGAGCAAAAAAGTTTCGCAGATTCCCTACCAAAAGAACTTGAAATTTTAAAACATAAAACTATTTTCAAAGTTTCAGACGATATAGAAAATTTAAGGTTTAATACGGCGATATCCCAAATGATGATATTTTTCAACTCGCTAAGCAAACAAGAAAAAATCACAAAAGATAGTTTTGAAACTTTCTTAAAACTTCTTCACCCATTTGCGCCACATATTACAGAAGAAATATGGCAAAAATTTGGCGAAGACAAATTTTTGCTACAAAGCGACTGGCCAACTTACGAAAAAGAAATGTTGCAAGACGAAACTATAAGTATCCCCGTACAAGTCAACGGAAAAGTAAGAGATAAACTAGAAGTAAGTAAAGATACCAGCAAAGAAGATCTTGAAAAACTTGCCCTAGCATCTGAAAAAGTTATAAAGTTTACAGAAGGCAAACAAATACTAAAAACAATTGTTATACCAGGCAGAATGGTAAGCATTGTTATTAAATAAAGGAAATTTTTATGAAAACTAAACTCCTAATTCCAATATTATTAACAGCCTTAATAATTGGCTGTTCTTCGAGTGAGAAAAAAAAGGTAGATTATAAACCCTATCCTCAATTAGTACCACAAAATGTATCTAAAATAGGGGTGCGACCTTTTGTAAACAAAACTCAAATTTTTGGTATTGAAGATTTGTTAACATTAGAACTTGTAGACGAATTCATAAGAAACGGCTCTTTTGCATTAGTACCAGAATCTCAGGCAAGTGGAGTAGTTGTTGGGCAAATAGTTAGGTATATGTTAATACCAATTCAAAACGACACTAATCTTGTACCAACTGTATATAAAATAGAAATGTGGCTAAATGTTAAATTATTAGATAAAGGTAGCGATATTTTCGTATGGGAAGAACCTGCATTAAATGCATCTCACACATACATAGCAGCTACACTTCCTGGTGGTATCACCGAGGAAAGAGCAAGAGAAATTTTATTTGAAAAACTTTCTAAAGACATTGTAAAAAGAACCATAGAAGGTTTTGGCACAGTGACCAGTCAAAGAAAGAGAGAGTTTCAAGAAAACGATAAAGAACCTACAATTATAGAACCGCTATAAGAAAGACTTAAATTATGTTAGAAAATCAAACAAAAAATAAACTTGATGAACCTGTATACCTTTTTACAGGTGAAGATTTATTTACAAAAAACGAAACGATAGAAAAAATAACAAAACAGCTAAATGCAGACGAATTTAACTATTCCAAACATAGTTGCGAGAGTATTAATTTTAACGAGGTTTTAAACCTTGCTAATACCCCGCCAACATTTTCAGATTTTAGAATTATAGTTTTAAAAAGAATAGATAAACTTAAAGACAAACAAAGAAAAGCATTGCTTGAATATGTGCAAGATCCTATCTCTACAACCTGTTTAATTTTAACTTGCGACGATAAAAAGCAAGCAAAGAAATTAACCAGTTTTAAAAAATTCGCAAGCTTTAAAGATTTCCCCCTCTTAAAACCAGCAGAACTTACTAGCTGGATATCTGGTATGTTTCAAAAAAGTGGTATTAAAGCAGGCTTTGGACAATGCAAAATGTTAGCAGAATTTGTAGGTAGCGATTTGCAAGCACTTGCTAGCGAGATAGAAAAATTATCGCTTTTTATCCACGACAGAGAAAATAAAACCGTAACACAAGAAGACATTTTAGAATGTGTTGGTTTTACTAAAGAGGAAAATCCGTTTCGCTTAAATAATTCCATTTTATATTGCAAAAAAACAGACGCACTTGAAGCGATAGATAATTTAATAAATGGTGGCGAAACTCCGTTTGCAATATTATCGCAAACATATAATGCACTTAAAACACTTTTTAAAATTCGGCTTATGAAAGATTCTGGCTTCTATAATGAACAAGAAATTTTTAATGCATCGGGGCTTCGGTTTGATAATCAAAAAAGTATAATTCGTGGTTCTGTACCATCTGCAACGGCACTTGGCAAAGCATTTAAAAAGATTATTGAAGTAGAAAAAACCTTAAAAAGTTCCAGTGTTGAAAAACCAGCTATAATGTTAAAAAGTATTATTCTTATCGGACTTTCTAAAAAGTAAAACTCCTTATGCTCCCTCTACCCTTGGGAGAGGGTTGGGGTGAGGGCTATGCTTCTTTGTTTTCTTTTATCTTTATAAGCTATGAAACATAGCCCTCACCTCGCTAATTTTTTCAAAATTAGTCGTCCTCTCCCAAAGGGAGAGGAGCAGTCAAAATAAATGGTATAATATAAGAGTATGGTTTAAAGAGTTGCGGTTTCGCAAGAAACTGAGGAACCTCCGGACTCCATAGAGTAAAACGCTTGTTGAAAGGCAAGAATATTGGGGCTATATCCCCAGTAATGGAAAGTGCAGCAGAAAATAACCGCCGTTTACGGTAAGGGTGAAAAGGTAGGGTAAGAGCCTATCGTGCAATTAGTGATAATTGTAGCAATGCAAACCCCGTTTGGAGCAAGATCAAGATTGCGCATAGGCTACTCGTCTTCGTCGCAAAGGTAGATTGCTAAGATAAATAACTCTTCACGACAGAATCTGGGGTATCGAGCCGTACACTATTTAAAAAAACATTTGCATTAATGCAAATGTTTTTTTTATTTTATATTCCCTCTCACCCACGAGGGAGAGGGCTAGGGAGAGGGGGCTATTTTTATAAAAATACAACTTAATTTTATAATTAAAGGTAATATTCACCCCCACCTTAATCCTCCCCCAGAGGCTGGGTCCCCGACCCCTCATGTAGGGGGAGGAAATAAAAAACATAAAAAAACGCTGACATTTTTGCCAGCGTTTTTTTATTTTTCACAATTAATCTTTAAATTTGTTTAATCCCATATACAAGTAACATTGGTTCCACTGCATGTTGCACCCATGCTTTTCCCTAACTTTTCGCATCTTTCTTCGTTAGGATCTCCGTTTCCGCCTACCTCATAACAAAAGAGCCTAAAAGTGGTAGTAGCACTAGTATTGTCAATGTAAATTTGCGTATGAATATCAAGTCTTCCAAGATATAAATCATCTGCTACGGGGTAAAAGGTAATGTAATTACTTCCTATATTTCCACTAACATTTAAACGAGGATACATACGATAATCGTTGCCTGATACTGTCATTCTACAACCACCAGTAGTACAATCGTTTCCCTGATAATCCTTTAAACTTATATCTAATAAATTTAAGGCAGTATTTACATCAGAATCATCAAAAAGGCTTCTTCTATCCAAAGCATCATTAACATTTTTACCAATTGCCATTAACCCACTAAGATGTGCCTTATCTCTTGTTGCCATATATTTTGGAAGAGCAATGCTTGCGAGTACTGCAATAATCAATACCACAACCAAAAGTTCTATTAATGTGAACCCGAGATTGCCACGGCACTTTGTGCCTCGCAATGACAAATTTTTAAATGCTTTTTTATTCATGTTTTTATTATACTTTATTTTTTTGTTGGCAAATTAAACCAAAATGTAGTTCCCCGTCCCAACCCTGCACTCTCAAAACCAATGTCGCCTTTATGTGCTTTAACAATATCTGACGCTATGCATAAACCCAAACCCCAACCTTGTTTTTTGCTCTTTCTATGGGCTTGCTCGGACTGATGGAATTTTTGGAAAATTCTATCTTTATCCTCGTATCCTATCCCCGGCCCAGTGTCTGAAACAAAAGTTTTAACAAAGTCGCCTTCCACCTGATATTTTATTTCCACCTTACCACCGCTTGGTGTAAATTTAACAGCATTTGAAATTATATTATTTAAAATTTGCAATACTCTTAACCTATCACCAAGCGCTGAAATTGTTGTAGGATAATTTTGTAATAAAAATTGAATACCCTTTTTTTCTGCATCTATTTTATTCAATACATAAACTTCTGCCACAAGTTCGTTATAATTAAAAGGTTGAGTGTCCATTTTTAACGAACCAGATTCCATCATAGAAATATCCACCAAATCCGACATTAAATTGTTCATATTTTCGCTAGCTTTTAATATGCTTGTTAACATTTGCTGACTTTCGTTTTTATTTTCGTCATCATCCATTAGTACAGATGTAAAACCTTGTATGCTTGTTAAGGGTTGTTTTAAATCGTGTGCCACAATAGACATAAATTTACTTTTTATCTCGTTAAGTCTATTAAGTTCTTGATTAGAAAGTTCCAGCTTATTAATGATGCCTTGCAAAATATCTAAACGGGAATGTAATTGCTTTTTTAAATCTGTAGCTTGTTTGGTGAAATTATGTTCGGCTTTCATTATCACACGACTAACTTTTTTGTTTAAATATCTTCTTGTTAAATATATAGACAACACAGCAGTTATAACTATTGCCGAACATATCAATATTATGTGATTAGGATTTGTTAACATCATTACCTTTTAGTTAAATAAATTTTCTATATCTTCTTTTGAAATACTGCCTTGCCGTAAAATATCTACACTACCAGAACTAATATCTACAATAGTGGAATGTGTATTATCTTGCAAATTTGCAGATGTAAGCAAAATATAATCTACCTTACCATCAAACGAAGATATTATTTCCGAACTATTACTGCTTGTTGCCTGTCCATGCAAATTTGCACTTGTTGCAGATAATGGGATACCCATACTTTTTACAAGTGAAACTAAAAATTCACTGCCAGGTATTCTTAAAGCTATTTTACTAAACTTAAAACCTAGTTGCACAGCAGTTTCCGACGGAACAGCAAGTATTGTTAACGAACCTGGCCAAAATTTTTGGGCAAGTTTTACAAAAGTTTCGTCCACTTTGGCATATTTTCTTGCTTCTTCTAAACTTGATACTAAAAGTGGAAGAGGCATATCTTGAGGACGATTTTTTGCTTGAAATATTCTAGCTTCTGCACTAAAATCAAATCCGTTGCTACCTATACCATAAATTGTGTCTGTTGGGAAGACGGCTATTTTGCCATCTGTTAAATCTTGTGCTATTTGCGAAAGTTCTTGGGGTTGCAAATTTTCTATATTAAGTATTTTTGTCATATTTATTTACTTTTACTCTTTTTTCCTTTTCTGGGGCTTCAATTATCAAAACAAACTCGCCAAGTATTTTTTTTCTTGCTTGAAAGTTTTTTAAAACTTCTTCCGCATTACCTCTAACGGTTTCTTCGTATGCTTTTGTTATTTCTCTTGATACAGATATATTGGCATCAGTGCCAAAAATTTCTGTAACCATTTCTAAAAGCTTCAAAATTCTGTGTGGCGATTCGTAAATCACCACCGTCTTACAGAAATTTTTGGCACTTTCTAACAGCGTCTTAATTTTGCCACTTTTTCTTGGCAAAAAGCCAAGAAAAATAAAACTTCCTGCTGGCATTCCACTTAAAGCAAGTCCAGCTGTTACAGCTGATGCTCCGGGAATAACTTGCACCTTAATCCCTTCCTCTCTAGCACCTGCTACTATCTTATATCCGGGGTCTGAGACACATGGTGTTCCATTATCTGAAACTAGGGCACAAGGTACACCTTTTTTTAAAAAATTTATACAATTTTTTATAGAATTATCGTCCTGCTCATTATATCTTACTAACTTAGCATTAGAACCTACATGCAAAGCTAAAACTTTTGTTATTCTGGTATCTTCACAAAAAATAATATCGCAAGTTTTTAGCACTTCTATTGCACGAAGTGTGATGTCTTGCAAGTTGCCTATTGGTGTTGAAACTACATAAAGCATACAATTCTCCTTCTTAATTTTATATAATATTAATAAGAGGGATACAAATATGTCTCTCTCTTTTTTTTGTAAACAGAGGATAGTAAATAAAATGATCAAAATGGAAAAGTTCAAACTAGATGCATTCTTCTTAATAACAATGCTTATTCTAGTAACAGCCGTACTAACTTGGGTATTACCAGGTGGCACCTACGATAGAGTAGAGCAAGACGGCAGACAGGTGGTAGTAGAGGGTACTTACCAAACTGTAGATAGCGACCCGCAGGGTGTATTTGATGTTCTTAAATCTCCTATAAAGGGTTTTGAACAAACAGCAGAAATAATATTTTTCATACTTATAATAGGTGGTTTCTTTTCTGTATTAGAAAAGACAGGCACTATCGGTATCATAATAAAGAACATGGCATTGTTCTTTAACTCACACGAAACCATTAAGATGTTCTACATACCAGTACTTATGACACTAATTTCTCTGGGAGGTGCAATACTCGGACTTGGCGAAGAACTTATAGTATTAACCCCCCTTATAATATCCATATCCCTAGTACTTGGCTATGATACCATTGTAGGTATATCCATATCTCTTGTTGCAGCAGCAACAGGTTATAGTGCTGGTTTTTTAAACCCATTCAATGTTGGTATAGCACAAGGTGTGGCGGAAATTCCACTTTATTCTGGTATCGGTTATAGACTTATAGTTTGGATTGTTTTCACAGGTATAGCAATATTTTTTACTATGAGATATGCTATGAAAATTCAAAAAAACCCAGAACTTAGCTTAACAGCTAAAATGGATAAAGAAAAACGAAAAGAAATCAAAATTTTAGAAAAAACCGATAAAGTCACCCTTGCACATAAACTTATTATGTTTGCTTTTGGTGGTGCATTAATTTTGCTCGTTTGGGGTATTGTGAAACAAGGTTGGTACATTCAAGAAATAGCAGCATTATTTTTAGGGCTTTCTTTTTTAACAGCTGTAATTTACAGAATGAACCCAGCAGAAACTTCAAGCGCTTTTGCCAGAGGTGCTGCAAGTTTAGTAAAAATATCTATATTCATCGCATTTGCTCGTGCAATTGTTATAGTAGCAGGCGATGGTAAAATTTTAGACCCCATTTTACATGGCTTAGTTTATGTATTCTCTAAATTCCACCCGATAGTATCTTCACAATTTATGTTTATAGCACACAGTATAATTTCATTCTTTGTGGTATCAAGCTCTGGGCAGGCAGTTTTGACAATCCCTATTTTAGCACCATTATCAGATTTAATTGGACTTTCAAGACAAATAACCGTTCTTGCTTTCCAACTTGGACAAGGTATCATACATATATTCATACCAACAAGTCCTATCGTTTTAGCGATACTTGGTATCGGACGAGTTTCTCTGTCAGACTGGTTTAGCTGGTGTTGGAAACTGGTTCTTATTTTAACCATAACCGCTATGCTTTTACTTATACCACCATATTTTATGGGGTGGTAATTTTGTAGAATAGGGATATGAAGTTCCAAAGCAGTATAAATACTTTACAAACACTATCCAGCTTAGACTGGATAGTGTTTTCTTTAATACTAATATTTGTATTCCTAGCTGTGTATCTTGGTAATAAGTTTAGGAATCGCAAAATTAACCCTATTTTAGACTATATCGTTATGGGTAGAACCTTAACCCTTCCTATGTTTATCGCCACATTATCTTCTTCTTTTTACGGCGGAATTTTTGGCGTGAACGAAATAACTTTTAATTATGGTATTTTTGGTTTTATCACTCAAGGTGTATTTTGGTATATTGCTTATGCAGTGTTTGCGATTTTTATTGTAAAAAAAATATCTGCCTACAAAACTATTACTTTGCCGGAACTTACTACTGGACTTTTTGGAAATAAAGCCGGTAAAATAACCGCTCTATTTAGTTTTATGTATGTTATGCCTATAAGTTATGTGCTTAGTTTAGGTATTTTTATTAATTTGATATTTGGTATCGGGCTTGTATATTCTATGCTTGCAGGTGTTGTTGTAGTTTGTCTATATTCTGCAGGTACTGGGTTTAGAGCGGTTGTGTTTTCCGATTTAGTACAAGCAAGTGTGATGTTTTCGTCCATAATAATAGCAGCGATATTTTGTATAAAAACTTTTAATGGTTTTGATATTTTATTTACAAACCTACCCAAAACCCATTTCGACCCTACCGGTGGAAACACCATATTACACACTTTAACTTGGGGCTTTATAGCAATGGTTGTTTTGATAGACCCTAGCTTCTATCAACGCTGTTTTGCCACCAAAGATGCCAAAACAGCAAGACGAGGTGTTTTTATTTCCATAGCTTTATGGATAGTTTTTGATATTTGTGCCAATCTAGGTGCTTTATATGCAAGAGCAGTTATCCCCGATGCTAATGCATCAACAGCATTTTTCACACTTGCTTTACAAATTTTACCAGTTGGTTTGAAAGGCTTTTTTATAGCGGGTATTTTGGCAACCATATTTTCTACGCTGGACTCGTTTTTATTTATATCCTCCAACACTTTAATTTACGATATGATACGGGTTCGCAGTAAAAATTTTGTGAAGATAAGTTTCTTTTCAATGTTTGCAATTGGGCTTTTATGTGTAGGTTTAACGGTTTTATTTAACCACAGCTTTAAAGCTATTTGGATGACAATGGGCTCTTATTATTCCGCCTGTATTTTAATACCTGTACTACTTGTATATATAAAACCTAATTTTATTGGGGATAGAATTTTTACTGCAAGCGCATTATCCGCAGCCTTCATTATGACTCTTTGGAACTTTACTAAAGTTAACCTACTTATCCCCGGGCTAGACTCGTTTTATGTAGGGCTTGCTACAAGTATATTGGTTATAGGAATTTCAAAAGTGGTATTATTTAAAAATGAAACAATCTAATGCATTAATAGTTGCTAATGGCACAAAACTTGCAACAAAAAAATTAGAAACTTTGGCAAAACAAGCAGATTTTATAATTGCAGCAGACGGCGGTGCGAACATTTTAGCTAAAACAAAAATAGTGCCAGATATTGTGCTGGGCGATTTAGATTCTATAACAAAAACAACCCGCAAAAAATTTGCAAATAAACTTCTTCACATAAAAAAACAAGATAATACAGACCTTGAAAAAGCATTAGACTATGCTGTAAAAAAAGGGTACAAAAATATTTTCATAGCTTGTGCTAGCGGGGATAGACCAGACTTTAATTTCTGCAATTATCTAATGTCCCTATGCTACATTAACACCGTTAATATAATTTTTGAAGAAAAAGATTGGCGAGTGTTTCCTATTTCTAAAAGCGGAATTTTTACTTGTAAAAAAGGTGCTATTGTTAGCATTGCAGCACTTGGCACACCAATAATTTCGCTTGAAGGTTTAAAATATAAACTTACTAACCATAAAATGCGAAATTGCGAAATTGGTATTAGCAATTTCGCAATAAAAAACGAGTTCTCAATTACCTTTACTGGTGGCAAACTACTTGTTTTTGTAGAAAGCAAGTAATTTTTCTTCAACTGCTTCTTTGGTATTAGGCAAATCTTTATTTCTTAATTTTCTTTCTAATTTTTTTGTATATTTTATAGCATTTTTATTTTCAATATCTAAATATTGTGCTTTTTTAAAACATAAATAACTTTGAGTATACTCGCCCATATCATAAAAAACAAAACCCAAATGTTCCCAAATTTCTGCAGTATCTTTACCGCCCATATTTAAAGAAGAAACAAATTCGTCCTTCGCATCTTCGTATTTACCCTGTTTATAATATACCCAGCCAAGAGTATCTTTATATGCAAAAGTATATTCATGCTCGTCGTAAGAAAGAGCTTTTGTAGATAATTCTTCTGCTGTATCAAGCTTAATTCCTCTCTTAGAATAGGAATATGCCAAAAAATTTAAAAGACGATGGTTATTAGGATCTTCTTGTAAAAGTTCTGCAATAGTTTTTTCCATATCAGAATATTTACCAATTTTTTCTGCGGAATATACAAACTGCCTTCTTGCAGATTGGCTAGTAGAATCTTCTTTTAAAAAATCTTTCAAAATCTTGTAAGATTTGTACGGATCTGTTTCGTATAAATCTGTTGCATAAAAATATACTACATCTTTATTTTCTGGAAATTTTTCGTATGCGGTTTCCAAATATTTTCTTGCCTCTTCTGGTTTACCTGCTTCAAAATTTATGTATGTAACAGATACCCAAAGCATTGGATTTGTTTGAAAATCTGCTCGAGAAGTAGCATAATGGATAGATTTTTCGTAATTCTTTTCCTTCCTATAATATAAGCTTAAAAATTCGTTAACTTCTATACTATTTTTATCTAAAGCTAAAGCTTTTTCGAAATATTCAAATGCTTTTTTTTCATTATTTTGTTTTAGATAAAAAGCACCTACTTCGCCGAAAAATTTTGGTTCTTTATATCCTAAATTTTCTAAAATAATTGCTTCTTTTATGAAACTTTGTTGTTTATCTTCTAAAAGGTAAACAGTCATTGCATTAAGATAAGAATTATAATTATATTTGTCTAATTCTTTCGCTTTTTGGAAAAGTAAAAGTGCTGTTTCGTAATTTTCTTTAGTAATTTCCATTTTGCCAATTTCATTATAAAGAAGTGGCGCACTGTTTGGATAAAGCTCTGCATATTTTGCTAAATATTTTATAATTTCTGCAGAATCTTCCACAGATAATAACATTATATATTGATATAAAATTGCAGGGTCATCCGAGCCGAGATCTATACTTTTTTGATATGCATTTTGTGCCTTATCCACATCGCCAAGAAGCCATTGATATCCGCCGTACAAACCCCAAACTTTTGCATCTTCGGGGAGTTTCTTTATTACATTATCAACATACGGGCTAGCAATTTCTGGATTTTTTAGGGATATAGAAATTTCCAAAATATCTTTTTGTGCATCTAAATTATTTGGCTCTAATTCTAAAAACTTTTTGTAATATTCCAAAGCTACCTGATAATTATCTTGGCTAGCCTCATAACTTGCAATTGTAAAATATTCGTAAGCATTTTGTTTGTTTTCTGCAAACAAAATATTAGTAGCGAGTATTAAAAAAAGTGGTAATAATAATTTTTTCATTTATGTATCCTTTATTTTTCAAAATTCGCTGGTTTTAGGTATAGGGGTTGTAAAGTGTTTTTATCAAATTTTGTTATTTTAGCAAGTGCAATTAATGTTTCTGGCTTTACTACACATAAACTTTTTTTGGCATATCCATATTTTTTAGACGACAAAAAATCTTTCAAGCTACCATTATCTTTTGCAAAGCCAATAAAATAAAGTGGATTTTTTATTTTTTTTATGTGTTTTTTTAAATCTTCCTCGCTTGCCCAAATTGGTTTATCGCAAGTTTTGCCAGAAAATGTTTGTAAAAAATATTCGTCCCTAAACGCATGTAGCACAACTGCTATTTTAGCGGTTTTGTTTTTGTCTGCAAAACTTGCAAAATCTTTGCTGTACTTTGCCTGATAATACAAAACATCAAAAACCGTAGCACTTGAAACCTCTGTTTTATTAAGCTCTTTTAAAATAGATGCTATTGTTAAACCAATCCTTATCCCCGTAAATTTACCGGGTCCTTTTAAAAAGAAAAACTTTTTAATATCTGTTATATTGTTTTTTTTGCCAAGAAGTTTATCCATAACATTAAAAACAAATTGCTCTTGTTTAACACCGTTTTTCTTTATGCTCGCAATTTCTTTACCAAAAGAAATTGCCACAGTTAATGGACTATTACTACTATCTAAAGCTAAGGTTATTTTTTTATCGGTTATTTTTTTTGCCATAATTTTTTTAAAACCTCTGTAGATTTTTTACCACCTGCAATAATTTCTATTTTTCGTTTATCGCCAGTTTCTAAATTTATTGTTATATTCAATCTATCTTTAGTGAAAAAATTAGCACCAGCATCTGGCCATTCTACTAAGAAAATTGCTTTTTCATTACCAAGCATTTCGTCGATACCTAGGTTATAGATTTCGTCCTCTTCCAATCTAAATAAATCTATATGAAACACAGTATATTTTTTAGAAGTATACTTTTTAGCCAAACTAAAACTAGCACTTATAGGGCTTTGTTTGATTTTTAGCTCTTTACATAAAGCTTTAACAAAAATTGTTTTACCTGCACCAATTGGTCCACTTAAAAATAAAACCTCGCCACCTTTTATCAAGTTGGCGGTTTTAGAAGCAAGCATTTTTGTGTCCGCTAAATTGTTTATCTTAAAAACTCTTTTCATATTTGGTATCTTATCCTTATAACTCTATTAGTTATGATATAAAATTTAGGGCTGTATATGAAACAAAAAATAATTATCCTTCTTGCCGTAATAATGGCAATTTTATTTATGCTTTTTCCTGCTAAAAAGGGTGATGAAATTATTATTGTGCAAAGTATAGCTAAAAATACAGTGCCTGCCCATCCAGAAACTACAACCACTCTTGATGCCTGGCTTACGATGATAAAAGGTGCTAAAAAAGAAATTCTTATACAAATGCCTTATATGATTTCTAAAGACGGCAATAAAATGAAATGGCTTGTAAAAGCGTTAAAAGATTCTGCTGAATCTGGTGTAAAAGTAAAAATTTTACTTGATGAAATGTTCACAAGAAAAATAACCGCTACAATTTCCACTCTTCGTAAATATAAAAATATAGAGTATAAAATAGTAGATATTTCCACTGTGCCAAATTGCATACAGCATGCAAAAATAATTATTACAGATAGCCAGAATGTTTTTTTAGGTAGTCAAAATTTTGACTACCGAGCATTGGACGAAATTTCGGAAATTGGTTTAATCGTAAAAAACAAATCACTGGCAGAAAGTTTTAAAGATGTTTTTAATTTTATTTGGCATCAATCTGCCAACCAAACAACTCATGGGTATAGTTTTGAAAATATTGTTTCAAATCAAAACCCAATTTCTGCAAAATTTAAGGGTGAAGATATTCAAATTTATCCATCCTTTAGCCCGGTAGATATGTTTTCGCAAATACATAATACCTTAATATCTGAAATTATTAAAATTATAAATTCTTCAGACGATACTTTGTATTTATCTGTAATGACTTTTAACCCCACAAGAAACTGGACAGAAATTTCTGATGCATTAATAAAAGCAGAAAAACGAGGTGTAAAAATTAATTTAATGTTCGCAGATTGGACACTTAAAAAATCCGCATCCAAAATTAAAAAATTGCAAAGGCAAATGCCATCTGCAACTATAAAAATAGCAACTATTCCACAGCCCAAAGAATTTATACCTTATGCACGAGTGGTACACACAAAGTTTATAGTTGCAGATGGCAACAAATTACTTCTTACAACTGCTAATTTTGAAAAGGATTATTTTTATAAAAATATCGATGCAGGTTTAACTATTAAAAGCAAAAACATTGCTAAAATTTTTGAAGATATTTTTAAGGATATGTTTAATTCAAAATTTGCGAGCCAAATTTAACCAACTTTTTTAATACAAAACTGTTCGTCAGAAATTTCTACTATATTATTATTCGCAGGATCTAAAATTCTTTCACCATTAGCTTCAAAATAATATTTGTATTCACCCGGTAAAAGTGCAACACTAACTTCCCAAATATTTTTGCTGTTTTTGATAAGTTTTAAGGAATTATCCCACAAATTAAAATCTGCTTTTAAATAAACATCGCCACTTTTTATATTTGTAGATTTAAATGTAAAATTAACATACTTCACTCTAGTGTTTACGGTTTTATTACTCTGTTTAGAGGCTACTATATCCTCGTTAGCTAATGCTTGGGTTTTGCCACCCCAAAAGTTTATAAAATTAAAATAATCGCCACCACTTTTAAACATAAATAGCCCCGCAACAAACATTGTGCAAATAATAATGCTTGTTATAATCCAATAGCTAAAATTGTTTTTATTGTTGCTCATAAATTAGTCCAAAAATTCTCGTAAGTAAAATTTTGCACCCAAACTTTCTGCTAATTTTTTTAGCTCGTCTTTATCAATTTCTTCCAAATCTACACCCGAAACTATTGTGCTTTGGAAAGTTTGGGTGCTTTTCTTAATAAAATCTAACACAGCTTCAAAACCAAGCTCTTCATACTTTTTTTGAGGACGAACAATCTCCACCCACTGTTTTGGATCTGCGGTATTTAGGGAAATATTAATTTCGTCGATTAAACCTTTTAAATCTTTAGTAATATCCCTACCTGCAACAAGCGAACCCAACCCAATTGTGTTTAAACGAATTTTAAAATTATGTATTTTACCTTCCGCCATTTGCTGTTTTAAATCTGTGCAAATTTCCACCATTTCTTGAAGTCTTAATGTGCTTTCGCCATAGCCACAGAAAACAAGTTCTTTAAAAAATCTGTTCTTAGAAATATCGTCTGCAATGGCAGTTAAAACTTGCTTAGCAGTAGGTTCTTTACCAGCTAGATTTAGATTATGGTCGTGAAATTTCATGTCCCACTTATTTTTTATACAAAATCTGCATAAATTAGGACATTGATTAGTTAAATTGATATATAAATTATGTTTAAACCGATAAACAAGCCTTACCAAGTTATTCTCACTAGGCATTATTATTTCCTTTAAAGGTTCTTTTAAGTTAGTTTTTTAAATAGTGTCTTCTTTTTGCAATCTTTTTCTTAAAAGCTGTATATATTGATGCGAGTTTCTTGCATAATAATTATCCTTATTTTTTAAAGCATATCTTTTTGCTTTCTTAAAATCTGTCAAGGATTTTTCATACTCGTAAAAATACATATACAAAGAACCTCTATAATAATAAGCATGATAACTTCTCTTATTTACAGAGACTGCTCTATTGCAATCTATTAAAGCTTCATCATATCGTTCAAGCTCTGTTTTAACCTTACATCTCACATAGTAGTTTGAGTAAGATCCAGGATTGGAAATTACAGCATTATTGAGGTCTTCTAGAGCTTCTGAATAAAGCCCTAATTTCATTTTTTCTATGGCTCTAGTTCTATAAGAATTAGCAGCATCTTCGTTAACTTTAGCACAAGAAAACATAAACCCTGTTAACAATACAACTGAGAGAATAAGGAATATACTTTTTTTCTGCTTTTTACATTTTTGTTTCATAATTATCTCCTGTTTTTTAAAAAATTATTTGAGCGGTTTAAATTTAGCAAGAAAATGTCTCAATGTTTCTGGTTCATATGTAAATTCTACACCTCTAATTCTTTTAGCATTTTTATTCAACTTAATCAATGACTTTGCAATATAATCCATATGATCGTTAGTATAAGTTCTTCTTGGAATCGTTAATCTTAAAAATTCAAAGTCCGATGGTTTTTGCTCTTTTGTAACAGGATCTCTTCCCATTAAAAGCGATCCTATTTCCACACCTCGCACACCGCTTTCTTTATAAAGTTCACATGCTAATGCATGTGCTGGAAATTGTGTTACAGGTATATGTGATAACATTTTTTTTGCATCAACAAAAACTGCATGCCCGCCGATAGGATACTGAACTGGCACACCATTTTCTCTTAACTTTTCGCCAAGATATTGCACCTGTGCTATTCTGTACTGCAAATAATCTTCGTCCATACCTTCGTGCAAACCGACAGCTAAAGCTTCCATATCTCTACCTGCTAAACCACCATATGTTACGAAACCTTCGTAAGGCACACATCTTGCTTGGGCAAGTGCGAAAAGTTTTGATAAATTTCTAAATGCTACAAAACCACCTATATTTACAATAGCATCTTTTTTAGAAGACATTGTCATAATATCTGTATTTTTAAACATTTCTTTGACAATAGCTGGGATAGTTTTGTTTTTGTATTTTGCATCTCTTTGTTTTATGAAATATGCATTTTCGAAACATCTTGCACTATCCATAACAACTAAAATTTTGTTTTGTTTGGCTACTTTATATATTTCTTTTATGTTATCCATACTAACTGGTTGTCCGCCAGAGTTATTACAAGTTATAGTTGTGATAATTGCAGCTATATTTTTTGCACCTTCTTTTTTTATGGTAGCTTTGAGTTTTTTAATATCCATATTACCTTTCCACTTATAATATGTGGTGGTGTTTAGAGCATTACTTACAACACAATTTATTGCTCTTGCACCAGAAAGTTCCACATGAGCTGCTGTGGTGTCAAAATGATAGTTGGATATGTATACTGGGTTTTCTATCTTTAGATATTCATTTAATGTCGGGAATAAAACCTGTTCTGCACCTCTTCCTTGATGGGTAGGAATCATATTATTTAAATCAAAAATATCTGCTACAGCTTTTTGCATTTTGTAAAAACTTCTACTACCTGCATAAGCTTCGTCGCCCATCATTAAGGCGCCCCATTGGTTATGGCTCATAGAACCTGTGCCACTATCTGTAAGTAGATCTATATAAATGTGTTCGCTTCTTAAAAGGAATGGGTTATAACCGGCATCTTTAAGGTATTTTGTTCTTTCGATTTTAGTTGTAACCTTGATAGGTTCTACCATTTTGATTCTAAACGGTTCTGGTAATCTTTGCATAACTTCTCCTGGTATGATTATTTCTTATGAAACTATCATAACATATATTAGTGCATTTATTAATACCTTTGGGAAAAAATGGTAAAATGTATATATAAGGCTTTTCTATAGCCCTTCTGAAGATTTATGGAGAGATGGCCGAGTGGTTGAAGGCGCCAGTCTTGAAAACTGGTATGCGTGCAAGCGTATCGTGGGTTCGAATCCCACTCTCTCCGATAATTTAAAAATACCCCTAGCCTCAAATTCTTGTCATTCTCGCGAATGCGGGAATCCAGTATAAAAAAGAGGCTAGGGGTATTTTTGAATTATATCTGTTGATAAGCCAAAGCAAACTGCTTTGCTTTTGGCTCGGATTCGAAAAGCGGAGCGATGTTTTAGTTTGAGCGAAGCGAAAGGCTAAAACCGCGAGCTGGGGTCGCGAGATTTTTCCGTCAGGAAAAATACTTGTGACCGAATCCCACTCTCTCCGTTTTTTTACTTCCTAAAACAATAGTTTACATGATCGTTAACCATGCCAATAGCTTGCATATATGCATAAATAATAACAGATCCTACAAACTTCATTCCACGATTTTTTAAATCAGCCGAAAGTTTATCAGATATTTCGCTTTTTACGGGGATATCTTTCATCGTTTTTATATCATTAACGATAGTCTTATAATTTACAAAACCCCAAAGATATTTATCAAAACTATCAAATTCTTTCTGAATTTCCATAAAAACCTTGGCATTGCTCACCACAGATTTTACTTTCAAACGATTTCTAATTATCCCTGCATCTTGCAATAGTTCTTCTATCTTTTTATCATCGTATTTGACGATTTTTTTTACATCAAAATTATCAAAAGCTTTTTTATAATTATCCACCCTCTTTAATATCGTTATCCAAGATAATCCAGCTTGTGCGCCGTCTAAAGATAGCTTTTCAAACAATTGTCTATCGTCGTGGACAGGTACTCCCCACTCTTCATCGTGATATTTTACATAAATGATGTCTTCGCCACACCATTGGCATCTTTTTTTAATCATATTTGTTAATAATCCTTAAATATTGTTTAATATCCATATGAGAAAATTCTACTATTTTTTATTCATTATATTCCTGTTTATCTCTGGCATGTTTGTCGGGCAGATGTATTTTCCTAAATTAAATACTTCCAACACAACAAGTGTTAGCTTGCCTAGTTTAGATCCTGTTATAGCAGAAAATATCCCCGAAGTAAATGCACGGGAAGATATTTTGCATATTCAAAATTTACTTGCTTCCATACAATCTGATAATGAAATTTTATTAAGATCTGAAACGATAGATAAACCACAAGTTAAAAAATTATCAGAACTTATCGCAGAACTTAATGAAAAAATAGAAAATATAAAAATTAATTTGTACCTTTCAGAATTTGAACATAGAAAACTTAACTACGAAATTGCATTACTGCAAAACTCTCAAACAAAAAAAGATAGTAAATTTTTAAAACTTTGCGCAGAAGAATTTGAAACTGCTAAAAAAGATTTAGAAGGCATTATCTACTGCCCAGACCCTGAACTTATTGAAGAAGAAAATAAATAATTTAGAAATCTAGTTTTTCGAATATTCGGTAGGTTTTACTTTGGTGAGCACCGGCTTCTTTTATGATATTTATCATTTCAACATTATCCTCTAGTATCCACGATAACTCGCCACTTTTATAACGAGTAGAATTGCCCTCTTCTATAATTCTTTTTATAAGTAAAAGTTCTAACCCTCGTTTTCTATATTCTGGCAAAACACCAAGCATTATCAGACGAACTTTTTTTATTTTTAAAAATGCCAATACAGCTGGCACAATATTAAATAAATTTATACCACCTTTAACTTTTTTTAGCACACAATTTAAATCTGGTATAGAAATTGCAAACCCAGCTGGCACATCAGCTACAGAAATTACAGATGTAAGTTTTGGATTAATTATATGTTGTAATTCTTTACAACTTTCGGTAAACTCTTTTTTACTTATTGGTACAAAACCCCAATTTTTAGCCCAACTTTTATTATAAATATCCCTTAAAAGTTCGCTTTCTTCCTCGAAGTTTTTAAAACTTACTGCTCTCACTTCTAAATCTTTTTTACTTTCTATTCTTTTAATAATTTTTGTAAGCCTATTTGACATATGGGCGCCTTCTTCTCGATCAAAAGCAAGTAAATCTTTGGCTTTTGTAAAACCAACCGCTTCCATATGCTTTAAATAATATTCAAAATTATAAGGCATCATAATTTTAGGATCTTTATCAAAACTATCAGCTAACATTCCAGATACATAATTTGTACTTGGATTAAAAGGTCCTCGGATTTTTCGGATATTATTATCCTTAAAATATTTATAAGCATTCTCAAATAATTTTTTAGAAATTTCTATATCATTTTCCACATCATAAAACCCGAAAAATCCGATTTTCTCGTCGTGATATTTATTATATGTATGATTTATTATTGCAGCAAGTCTGCCAACGGGTTTGTCATTTTTATATGCTAAAAATAATTTTCTTTCTGCAGTTTTTCCGTCCTGCCAAAAAGGGTTGTTAATATTTAAAAGTTTTTTTTGATTAGATTTTAGATCGCCAATAAAATTAGAATTTTTAGCATAAAGATTATACTGCAAGTTAACAAACTCACTTATTAAATTTTCTGCATCTTTAACTATTATTTCTTGCACTTTATATAAGCCCTAGCTCTTTTCCTGCTTTAGTAAAGCATTTTAATATTTTGTCTACATGTTCGTCTGTGTGGGTAGCCATCATAGTTACTCTTATAAGTGCATGTCCGGGAGGCACTGCTGGTGTTATAACTGGATTTGTGAAAATACCCATTTCAAACAAAATTTTCCACATTTTAAAACATGTATTATTTTCGCCAACAATTATAGGTATTATTGGTGTTTCTGTATCGCCAATATAAAAACCAGCTTTTAAGAAACCTCTTTTAAGTTTTTTGGTATTTTTCCAAAGTTGTTTTCTTCTTTTTGGATCGTCTTTAATGATATCCAAAGCTTTTGAAATTGTTGCTACATTAACCGGTGGCAAAGCAGCAGAAAATATCATAGAACGAGACATATGTCTTATATAATCTATAACATCTTTCTTACCTACAACAAAACCACCAACACTGGCAAAACTTTTGGAACATGTGCCTACAACAAGGTCTATCTCGCCATTTTCAAGATGGAAATGTTCGCAAGTGCCTCTGCCGTTTTTACCCATAACACCTGTGCCGTGTGCATCGTCTACTATTAATCTTGCACCATATTTTTTTGAGAGTTTTGCAATTTCAGGAAGTTTACAAATATCGCCTTCCATACTGAAAACGCCGTCTACGATGATTAGTTTTCCTTGGTCTTCATCTATAGAGGCAAGTATTCTTTCTAAATCTTTCATATCATTATGTTTATAACGACGCATTTGCGCACCAGATAGTTTTACACCATCTAATATACTTGCATGATCTAATTTATCTACAACGGCAACATCGTCTTTGCCAAGCAAACAGGATACTACACCCAAATTCATTTGATATCCTGCTGAAAATATTAAACCTGCTTCTTTTTTCTTAAATTTTGCTAATTTTTCTTCAAGCTGTTCGTGAGCTATGGTATTACCATTTAAAAATCTTGAACCAGCACAACCTGTGCCGTATTTTGAAAAAGAATCTATGCCAGCTTGTTTCATTTGTTTGTCATCTGCTAAACCTAGATAGTTGTTAGAACCAGCCATTATATATTTTTTGCCTTCTAACATAATTTCTGGAGCTTGAGCAGATTCTATCGGCTGAAAATAACCATAGATGCCAAGTCTTTTCATTCTTTTTACTTCATTAAAATCTTTACATTTCTCAAAAATATCCATACTATTTCCTATTGTTAATTTTTTTAATTACACCAGAAGTAGATTTGCCCTTTACTAAAGGATATATTATAACTTTCTTTGCAACCTTGTTTCCCACAACTTCGTCTTCGCTATAATCCCCGCCTTTTACCAAAATATCTGGTTTAATTAATGTTATCAAATTATGAGGAGTTTGCTCTCCAAAAAAACATACAGCATCGATACTTTCTAAAGCACCTAATACTAAAGCTCTATCTTTCTGTTTATTAATAGGACGACCTTTGCCCTTTAATTTCCTTACACTAGCATCTGTATTTAAACCAACTACAAGTATATCGCCTTTGTTTTTACAAAATTCCAATATTTTTATATGTCCAGCATGTAGAATGTCGAAACAACCATTTGTAAACACGACACTTTTACCCTGCTTTTTTGCTTTACGCAAAAAAGCTAATAAATTATTTTTTGTTTTTAATTTTTTCATTTTTATTTTTCTCTTCTGCGAAATATTTTTCTAAGAAGCTGGTATCAATATCGCCTTTTATAAAATCCTTATGATTTATAATTTTGGAATGGAAATCTATAGTAGTTTTTACACCTTCTATATAAAATTCGCTTAACGCTCTTTTACTTCTTGCAAGTGCTTTTTCTCTTGTTGGCGCCCATACAATAAGCTTTGCTATCATACTATCGTAATAACTTGGTATGGTATAGCCCGTATATACATGAGAGTCCACCCGAACACCTAAACCACCCGGCATAAACCAGCTGTCTATTGTGCCTGGACAAGGTGCAAAATTATGTTGCATATCCTCGGCATTTATCCTATGTTCTATTGCATGTCCATGGATTTCTAAGGCTCTTTCTTTAGTAAATTCTAACTTTTCGCCCTCGGCTATGTGTATTTGCATTCTTACAAGATCTAAACCGCTAACCATTTCTGTGACAGGATGTTCCACCTGTAAACGAGTGTTAACTTCCATAAAATAAAATTCTTTATTTTGAGCCATCAAAAATTCCACAGTACCAACACCATGATAACCACTAGCTTTTACAAGTTTTATTGCACTATTTGCTAACTTTTTACGAACTGCTGGAGTTACAAATGGACTTGGACTTTCTTCCACTAATTTTTGATGTCTTCTTTGCATACTACAATCTCTTTCTGCAAATGCAATTACATTGCCGTGTGTATCTGCTGCTACTTGAATTTCTATATGTCTTGGTTTTAAAATTAATTTTTCAAAATATACGCCATCGTCGCCGAATGCAGCTAAACTTTCGTTTTTTGCCATATTTAAACAATGTTCAAATTCTTTTTCGTTCATCGCAGCTCGCATACCTTTACCACCACCACCGGCAGATGCTTTAATCATAATAGGATATCCTATTTTTTTTGCTACTTGTTTATGGTTTTTTGTTACAAGCCCGTCTGAACCCGGTGTAATTGCTACACCTGCTTTAACAGCTATTTCTCTTGCGGTAGATTTGTATCCTAATTCTTTTATAGCTTTGCCTGATGGACCAATAAATATTGCACCTGCTTTTGTTACAGCGTCTGAAAAATCTGGATTTTCGGCTAAGAAACCATAACCAGGATGTACGGCATCAGCATTACTTATCTTTAATGCTGTTATTATTGCTTCTATGTTTAGGTAGCTATCTTTAGAAGTTGCTGGACCTATACAATAACTTTCATCAGCTTCTTTTACATGCATAGAAGTTCTGTCTGCTTCGGAATATACACAAACAGCTTTTATATTTAATTCCCGTAAAGTACGGATAATCCTTAAGGCGATTTCACCACGGTTTGCTATTAAAACTTTTTTAAATTTCATTTTTTTCCTTGTTTTTCGTGACTACATAGCACTGGTTTTGCTAATATTTAATGAGAACCTTAACTTGCCTCTTCTACAAAAAATAGTGGTTGATTATATTCGACAGCATCGCCATCTTCTATCATAATTTTTTTAAGTTTTCCTTCCACAGGACACTTAATTTCTTTATTAGTTTTGCCTTGCTCTACAATACCCAAAACTTCGCCCTTTTTTACGACTTTGCCTTCTTTTAAATTTAAATTTTTACCTTTTTGACTTGCATGATATATGCCTAATGCTGGGGATAGTATTTCTTTATAGCTACATTGTATATGAGCACCTTCTACTGGTGCTTCAGCTGTTTTGATTTTTATATGATCCTTTTTATTTTTATAAAAAACTTCTACTAAATCGGTTTGTTTAACCCAATCGGATATCTCTTTTAATTGTTTCATAAATACTCCTGCTAGTTAGCTTATAATATCATTATATATTATATTTAACCCGCTGTTCTAGTGCTTAAATTTGCCGTTTTCATAGATAGTAATTATCTTGCCATTTTTAAGTTTGGCTTTTACTATCTTTTTTTCTGTATTAATGATGTCCCAATGCAAAGCAGAATTATTAAAACCAAGCTCTTTTTGTTTTTTCTTATTTAATGTGGCTGGGTTTTTGGTATAAGTATCTGTATAACTTGAACCTAAGGCAATATGCGAATTTCCGTTTTTGCCACCAAAGTTTTCGTCGTATAGGGTATCTGCCATAAACTTATTTATTTTGGAAAAGCGGGTATCGGTTAACGAAAATTCGCCCAACTGACAAGAACCTTCGTCCATAAATATCATTTTTCTTGCAAACTCTTCGCCTTCGTCTGCTTTTAGGTTTACAACTTTACCTTGATGAAATTCCAACTTCAAATTTTTAACATAATTGCCATTAATATACGATGGTAAATCTGCAAAATAGATACCTTTTGTATAGCGGTGGTCTGGCGAGATAAAAATTTCAAAACTAGGAATATTCGCCCCCCTTCCGCCAATAAATTTACGGTCTTTGCCTAATTTAATTTCCAAATCAGTATTTTTACTTTTCATATAAAGGGTATCTATTTTTAAACCATTTAACCATTTTTCTATATTGTGAATTTTAGCTACAACACTTTTCCATTTTTTTACAGGATCTTTTTCATTTAAAAAACATGCCTTTTCTATTTGATTGCTATATTCTTTCAAAGAAAGTTTTGCAGTTTTCGCCATATTGTTTGTTGGGAAGTTGGCAAGCGTCCACCCAAAATCGCCAGTTTGTTCTCTTTTGTTCATAATATCTCTAATTTTTTTCTTAGCGATGGTAGCTGTGGTTAATTTTTTAGGTTTTATGTTTTTTAGCGAAAGTAAATCTTCTGTTGCTCTTAAAACTATGTAGCCGTTTAAACTTTTTATAAACTGCGGTCTGCCAGCTGGAATATTTTTTAGCATTATATCGTCTGCATTAGCAAAAAAATCTTTAGAAATTTTTGCAGTAGGCAACATACTTATTATTGTATGTATTTTTTCTTTAGCTAATTTTTCGTGTACAATTTCTGCAAGTAGCAATGCATCTTTTTCGAAATTAACTAAAACGGTGTCGTGTTTTTTAAATTTATTTTTTCTGGCAAGTTTTAAAGCCCAAATTATAACATCTGCATATTTATGTAATTTTTTTTCGTCAAACATAACAAAAACCTCGCTTAATTAAAGTATAATAATACTATTATATTACATTGCGAGGCAATTTATGAAAAAACTACTACTTATATTTTTTATATTAATTTCTGCAAATACTTTTGCAGATATGTTACCTAAACCAGAGATGATATTCTCTTTCAAAACCCATACTAAGAAAGATTTGCAGATAGATTTTACTCAAAGCGAACAAATTCAGTGTGAAGACAATCAGTGTATAACAAAAAAGCCGTTGGGCGATTATGGGTTTCAAAAATTACACTGCAAAAGTACAGATAATTGTTTTTCGCTTTCCTATAAATATTCGCCGTATCAAAAACTTATAATAACAACAAAAAATGGTAAGAAGTTGGAAAGTAATATATTTTTAAAGTCTAAAAAACTTCGATCTGAATATTTGGTACATGTTTATAGAAACAAAATTTTTGTAGAAGAAGCTCATAAAATAGGATACCCGAAATCTATTTTTAGGATAGATTTTGTTAGTGCATTTTTAATAACAATTATTTTGGAATTTTTGGCAGTATTAATAATAATTTTCCCAAACAAACCAAAAGTTTCGATTTTACTTTCAGCTACACTTGTTAACTTTATAAGTGTGCCGTTGATATGGTTTTTCTTCCCGATAGTAAACATACAAAAATGGGTATACATATTGTTTATCTGGGCATTTGAGGCAGCATTTATTTATGCTTGGAATAAGGATATATTGTCTATGAAACAATGTGGATATTATTCGTTTATAACTAACACAGTTAGTTTGACGGTGGGTATGATAATATCGTTCATATTTTCCTCATTTTTAATATTATAAAGTTGCCAGAAGTTACATAAATTGATAAAATATGAATATAGGCATTTGATGTGCCTATATTTTTACGAAAAATTTTATTACGGGGCATGGCTCAATTGGTAGAGTGCTCGGTTTGGGACCGAGAGGTTCCCGGTTCAAGTCCGGGTGCCCCGATATAATTTAAAAAACTCCATAAGCCAATGCTTACGGAGTTTTTTTTATTTAACTAAAATTATTCTTATTTTTGTTCACTGGTGCTTTGGCAACCCACACAATACCTAGCAAAAGGCATTGCACCAAGTCGCTTCTTCATTATGGAACAGCCACAACTTTCACATTCACCATAAATACCTTTTTCTATTCTTCTTATAGCTGCGTCAATTTGTTCCACAGTTTTTAATGCATTGTCTGAAACTTCAAACAACATTTCTTTATCCATACTTTGCGAAGCATTATCCATAGGATCTCCCACTTCTGCTTCGGGCATGTCTAATGCTTTTTTTTCTTCTAATCTTTTTAAAATTTCTTCCCTAGTTGCTTCTAGATCTTTTTTAACTTTTTCAAGTTCTTTTGATGTTAATTTTTCTTTTGTATTTTTCATAAATTTTTCCTCTAACTAAAATTTGTTTTATTTTATTACCATCACACTTTTGCCATCTTCGTATATTTTGGCATAAGGATCCGCTAATGTTTCGCCATCTACAATAAATAAATATCTGTATGTACCAGGATATATAACTATAGCAGTTTCCCAGTAATCCCCTTTATATTTCATAGGCCATGGCTTTCGCATTGTAAAACCACCCACTACTGCTACTTCTCTTGCTTCACCCCAATATTTAAATATCACTTGTCTTGTTTTCGCATTTGTTTTTTTAACTATGATACTTTGTTTTACTTCTTGTTTTACCTCAATCTTTTTAACTTCAGGTTCAACAATAGTTTCTTCCACTACAATTTCTTCTTTTGTTGGAAGTTTAATATTATCGTATACATCTGTAGCGAAAACAGATTTGTATATTAAGTATCCAAAAAATAATATAAGCAAGACATCTAGCAAAATCAATATTAACCAAAAATTTGCAGATTTTTTGCTATTTATAAAAGCGTTAATTTTATTTTCTTTATTAGTTGATTGTTTCATAACCCACCTTTTTAAGCATTATATATTTATACAAAATCGTTCTACATTTTACAACATTAATACTAAGTTTGACAGTAAAATGTATTAAATGTATCATTAATACAAGAGGGAGGAACTAATATGAAAACAAATATACTTCTTTTATTAATCAATGAAAGAAAACAACAAGCACCAACTGTACAAAAAGTTTTAACAGAATGGGGTTGTTTAATCAAAACAAGATTAGGTTTGCATTCTGGGATTTTAGATGATTGCACAAATACGGGGTTAATTTTTTTAGAACTTGTAGGCGAAAAAGATAAGCATGACGAAATGGCAAGAAAATTAAATCTTCTAGAAGGCGTTAGCGCTAAGCTTGTAGAACTAGAACTTAAAGACTAAAAATGCTTTTTTAATAAAACATTTTTTAATAAAACCTTGATTTTAAGGTTAGTATTTTATATTTCTAAATAAAAGGAGAGGGAAGTGTATGGAAACTAAATCTCAATTACTGGCAATTCTTCATACGATACAACAAAAATACGGATATATTTCAAATGAAAATATGCAAAAAATTGCAAACCAGCTAGACATCCATCCAGTGGAAGTTTATAGTGTGGTTTCTTTTTACGAATTTTTCTCTACAAAAAAAATGGGCAAAACCGTAATAAGAGTGAGTGGTTGTATGTCTAATGAAATTGCAGGTAATGCAAAAGTTATTAAAGCGTTTGAAAAAAAATTAAAAATAAAATGCGGACAAACAACTAAAGACGGAAAATTTACCCTTCTCAAAGCAAGTTGCTTAGGTATGTGCGACAAACCAGTAGCAATAATGTTAAATAATAATCTTATTGGCAATGTTACAGAAAAAGATGTAAATAAAATTTTAAAGGTGGATACAAAGCTAAAACAAAAATCGTGTTATGTAGAAAGCTTAAACAAAAAAGGGGTGAGCTTCTCACAAACTGGTAAGGTTATTTTTAGCGATTACAAACCTCTTTCAGGTTTAAAAAAAGCAATTAAACTTGGTGGCGAAAAAACTATTAAAGAAGTTCGCTCTTCAAACATAAAAGGTCGTGGTGGTGCAGGGTTTACTACCGGCGATAAATGGCAATTTGCAAGCGAAGCTTATGGCGAGAACAAATATATAATTTGTAATGCAGACGAAGGCGAACCAGGTACTTTTAAAGACAGAATTTTAATAACAAATTATGCTCATCTAATAATAGAAGGTATGACAATTGCAGGACATGCAATTGGTGCAGAAAAAGGATATGTATATTTAAGGTATAGATATATAAATCTAAAACCTTACTTAGAAAAAGCTATCGCAAATTTTAAAAAACAAAAAGCACTTGGTAAAAATATTTTAGGTTCTGGTTTTAATTTTGATATTGAAATTAAAATAGGTGCAGGTGCATATATCTGTGGCGAAGAAACCGCATTGATAGAATCTATGGAAGGGCAAAGAGGCGAACCAAGAAACAAACCACCTTTCCCCGCAAATAGCGGATATTACGGTCAACCAACGGTAATAAATAATGTTGAAACTTTATGTGCTGTTTCACATATCCTTGCGAAAGGTGCAAAGTGGTTTAAAAAGTTCGGTACAGAAAAAAGTAGTGGCACAAAAGTTTTAAGTATATCTGGCGATTGTAAAAAACCAGGTGTCTACGAAGTTGAGTTTGGCACAACTATAAACCAAATTTTAAAACTTGCTAAAGCAACTAACACAAAAGCTGTACAGGTTGGTGGAGCAAGTGGAGTTTGTATTAAAAAAGGCGAATTCAATCGAAAAATTGCTTTTGAAGATGTTCCTACCGGCGGGGCAATAACAATATTTAATAATAACAGAAATATTACAAATGTGGCACAAAATTTCTTGCAATTTTTCGAGGAAGAAAGTTGCGGACAATGTTCTCCCTGCAGGGAAGGAATGCCTGTTTTACTTGATGGCTTAAAAGACCTTAAAAAAGGCAAGTGCAATAAAAATTATTTACATTCGCTGATTAGTTTAACTGAAACTATGCGCAACTCTTCAAAATGTGGATTGGGACAAACCGCTCCTAATATTTTTGTAGATTTAGTCACAAAATTTAAAAAAGACTACAAACTATCCAAAACCGTAAGAAAGGAGGAAGAAGTTAATGTCTAAAAAATCATTTACAAAAACAACATCAAGGGCGCCAAGTAGCCAAAAATCTGAAATAAAAAAACTTAAAGGTAAAAAATTTCAAAAAAAAGTACATGTAACTATAGATGGCAAAGCATTAACCGTCCCAACTGGCACAACTATTTTGGATGCTGCAAAAAAATTAAATATAAAAATACCAACACTCTGTCATCATAAAGATTTATGTTTAGCAGGTGTCTGCCGTGTATGTATGGTAGATGTTCAAGGTATGAGAACGCTTCAAGCTGCATGCGCGTTCCCAATTACATTTCCTATTATTGTTAAAACTTATACCCCCCGTGTAAGACGAGCAAGAGAAAATGTTTTGCAACTTCTTTTAAGAAACCATATCGGCGAATGTTATAGTTGCGGAAGAAATAATAATTGCGAACTTCAAGATTTGGCTAAAGATTATGGAATAACAACTTATAAATTTGGACACATAGAAAAATCTCGCTATAAAAAAGATAAATCTAGCTATTCTGTAGAACGGGATATGGACAAATGTGTCCTATGTAAAAGATGTGTGAGAACTTGTATAGATTTACAAGAAGTAGGTGTATTAGAATCTGCAGAACGAGGTAAAGAAACAAAAATAAAAACCTATTTAGATATCCCACTAAACGATACCAATTGTATAAATTGCGGACAATGTATCAATAGATGTCCAACAGGTGCATTAAAAGAACGAGATCCAGGCGACGAAGTGTGGGACGCAATTGACGACCCTGCCAAACATGTGATCTTACAAACAGCACCAAGCCCACGAGCTGCCATTGGCGAAGAGTTTGGTTTACCAGCAGGCACAAGTGTAACAAAAAAATTAAACACTGCCGCCAAACGAATGGGTTTTGATAAAGTTTTTGACACTAATTTCACCGCAGACTTAACTATTATGGAAGAAGGTACCGAACTTTTACTTCGTTTAAAATCTGTTTTAGTGGATAAAAATAAAAAAGTTAAACTTCCACAAATAACATCTTGTTCTCCGGGTTGGGTAAAGTATTGCGAACATTTTTACCCAGAATATATAGACCATTTATCCTCTGCGAAAAGTCCTCAACAAATGTTTGGGGCAGTAATAAAAACTTGGTATGCTCAAAGAGAAAAATTAGACCCTAAAAATATTGTTTCGGTAGCTTTAATGCCATGTACCGCTAAAAAGTTTGAACTTCAAAGACCAGAAATGAAAGATTCTGGTCAGCAAGATGTAGACTACGGTTTAACCACAAGAGAAATGGCAAAAATGATAAAAAAATGTGGTTTGGATTTGCCAAATTTACCAAAAGCAGATTTTGATAATCCACTTGGCATTGGTTCTGGTGCAGGTTTAGTTTTTGGTGCAACAGGTGGTGTAATGGAAGCAGCTTTAAGAACTGCTTACGAAATTGTAACCGGCGAACCAGTGCCTTTTAAAAATTTAAACATCACATCTGTTCGAGGTATGGAAGGCATAAGAGAAGCCGTAATCCCTATTAAAAAAACCACTAAAGCTTGGAAATTTTTAAAAGGCGCAAAATTAAAAGTTTTAGTAGCACACGGCACTGCAAATGCAAAAATAGTTATGGATAAACTTAAAGCAGGTGAATTATCGGACTATCACTTTATAGAGATTATGGGTTGCCCAGGCGGATGTTTGGGTGGTGGCGGACAGCCGATACCTACAAGCCCAGAAATTCGTATGGCAAGAGCAAAAGCGATATATAAAGAAGATGCTGGGCTAGAAATTCGCAAATCACACGAGAACCCAATTATTGTAGAGATATATAAAGATTTCTTAAAAGATGGACCTTGTGGCAAAAAATCTCACAAATTACTTCACACTCATTACGAGAAACGAGGCAAACACATAAAAGTTAAAAAGTGAGCAAAGATTAATAAAAACTAATAAAAAACCCCACTAGAATTAGTGGGGTTTTTTATAACACTCTTTTCACATCTTTAAATTTTTGGTAAAATATTTAAGTAGCAATAAATTTAGCTCCTGTAGCTCAGTTGGTTAGAGCAACCCGCTCATAACGGGTAGGTCGCTGGTTCGAGTCCAGCCGGGAGCAGTCTTATTTAAAAAAAGCTCCGTAAAAACGGAGCTTTTTTAGTAGTATAATATATATACATAATAAATCAGAGGAACAATAATATGAGTAATGATAATAATACCCTAAAAGAAATTATAAATTTAAGATATTCTCAGGTAAAAGAATTAAAAGATTCTAAAATTAACCCGTACCCTGCAAGATGTAAGAGAACTCACGGTTGTGCAGAAGCTAAAGAGCAAGACGAAAATAAAGAAGTAGCATGCTCTGGTAGAGTAGTACAACTTCGCTTAATGGGAAAAGCTGCATTTATGCATGTTAAAGATATGAGCGGTAAAGTGCAATCTTATGTTGCAAGAGATTTAATCGGCGAAGATAAATATACATTTTTCAAAAAAAATATAGCCGTAGGCGACTTTGTAGAACTTAGCGGTAAAATGTTTATCACTAAAACAGGTGAAAAAACTATCAAAGCTGATGCTGTAAATTTAATATCTAAAGCTATTCGTCCTATGCCCGAAAAGTTTCATGGTATCGCCGATACAGAAGTCCGCTTTAGAAATAGACATCTTGATTTAATCGCTAACGAAAATGTTGCAGAAATTTTTAAAACTCGTGCAAAAATAATTTCTGCAATAAGAAAAGTTTTAGATGCAAAAGGCTTCCTAGAAGTAGAAACACCAACCCTAACACCAGATGCTGGTGGTGCAGCTGCAAGACCTTTTGAAACTTTCCATAACTCTTTAAAAATGCCACTTTTTATGAGAATTGCTTTAGAACTTTATCACAAAAAATTAGTTGTTGGTGGGCTTGAAAAAATTTATGAAATTGGCAAAATGTTTAGAAACGAAGGTATAGACACTACCCATAACCCAGAATTTACAATGATAGAACTTTATCAAGCTTACTCGGACTTTGATGGTATGGCAAAATTGTTTGAAGATATCGTCGCTGGATGTGTAAAAGAAACTGGTATTGCTGAAGTAGATTATAAAGGTAAAAAAATTAATTTAAAACCACCTTTTAAAAGAATTTCAATACCAAAAGTTTGGAAAGAAAAGTTTGGTCAAGACATTCATGAAATTTTGGAAGGCAGAGGTTTTCATAAAGAAAATATTTTCAAACTTGCAGATAAAATTGGTATGAAATTTGAAAAAGATACCGCACCTGCAAAAGTTTTCGACAAAATATTTGACGATAAACTTTTGCCAGATTATACAGACCCCATTTTTATGATAGATTACCCTGTTGCAGTATCACCATTTTCAAAATGCAGAGAAGACGACCCGCAAATAACAGAAAGATTTGAAGTGTTTATTAACAGTGAAGAACTTGCAAATGCGTATTCCGAAATTAACGATCCTAACGACCAACTTGAAAGATTGCAAGATCAATTAGCAGATAAAGGTGTAAACAAAAGTGAAGATTCTGATATCGTAGATAATAGCTATATTGAAGCACTTGAAAGTGGTATGCCACCAACTGGCGGTATGGGTATTGGGATAGACAGACTTGTGATGATTTTCACAGGACACCCTTCAATTCGCGAAGTAATTTTATTTCCTATTTTAAAAACTGAAGAAAAAGAAAAATAAGAAATATAAATTTTATAAAAAAAGCCCTGTTCGTTATACCGAATAAGGCTTTTTTTATAATAAGTTTTTTTATTTTATACTGGATTTCCACTTCCGCGAGAATGACATAATTAAAAAATTAAAAATTATTTCCAAAAATTTATTGCCTCATTTAATTTTTAACTTTGCCATTTTTTAAATGAGGCAATAATATTGTACCTGATTTTTAAATTTATGTAAATAATTGGTTTGTATTAGAATAAAATTTTAGCTAAACATTAAACTTAAAAAAACATATATCTCCGTCTTTCATAATGTAATCTTTACCTTCAGACTTCATTAAACCCTTTTCTTTAATTACTTTTTCGCTTTCGTATTTGTCTATATCTTCAAAGTTATATATTTCTGCTCGTATAAAACCTCGTTCAATGTCTGTATGAATTTTACCAGCAGCTACCGGTGCTAATGATCCTGCTTCAAATATCCAACTCCGAACCTCGGTATCTTCGCCTGCTGTGAAAAATGTTGCTAAACCTAAGAGTTTTTTGCTCGCTAATACAATTTTTTCTAAACCGGTGTAATCACTACCAAGCTCAGCAAGAAATAAATGCTTTTCGTCATCATCTAAATCTGCAATCTCTTCTTCCAACTTGATACAAATATCTACAAATTCTGCATTTTTTGACTTTGCATATGCCTGCAACTTATCCGCATATTCTTTATTAGATTTTTCCGCATTATTCCCGACATATAGTATCGGTTTCAAAGTCAAAAAATGCAAATCGGTTTTTTCTTCGTTAGATAAATCCAAAACACTTGCAGGTTTTCCATCTTCCAAAACTTGTTTGATTTTTTTCAAAACTTCTAAGCGAGCTTTATCTTCTTTACTGCCAGTTTTACATAAACTTTCTTGTTTTTCTATCATCTTTCCAGCAGTTTCCAAATCTGATAGCATAAGTTCTGTTTCTATAATTTCTGCATCTCTTACAGGATCTACTGTGTTCATAACATGTGTGACATTTTCGTCTTCAAACATACGAATTACATGTACGATAACATCCACTTCACGAATGTTTGCTAAAAATTTATTACCAAGCCCTTCGCCTTTACTTGCACCTTTAACAAGCCCAGCGATATCTACAAATTTGATAAGTGATGCGGTTTTTTTTGGTGGATTAAAAATTTCAAAAAGTCTATCCAGCCGTTTATCTGGTACTGCTACCATACCGACATTAGGATCTATAGTAGTAAACGGATAGTTACTACTCTGTGCGCCTGCTTTTGTTAAAGCATTAAATAAAGATGACTTCCCGACATTAGGAAGTCCTACTATACCTACCTGCATAAAATTACCTCTTATATATATTTTACCATTTAATGAAAATATTTTATACTATGTATTATTAACAAAAGGGGCAATATTATGAGAATGCACAGCTTTAATGTAGAACCAAATTTACCAGAAAATATATCCTTCCTAAAAACCCTATCAGAAAATATGTGGTTTGCTTGGAACTGGAAAGCCATTTCGCTTTTTATCGAAATGGATAATAAACTATGGGATCAAAGTAAAAGAAATCCAAAATGGATGTTGAGTGCAATATCTCAAAAACGGTTAGAAACTCTTAGCAAAGACGAAGGCTTTTTAAAAAGATTACAAGAAGTTAAAAATATTTTCGACTATTACCAAACAACAAAAACTTGGTATAGCGAAAACAAACAAACAGACGATAGCTTTAAAGTTGCATATTTCTCTATGGAATATGGTATCGGCGAAGGTTTACCAATTTATAGTGGTGGACTCGGTATGTTATCTGGCGATCATATAAAAAGCTCTAGCGATTTAAATATTCCGCTTATCGGTGTAGGTTTGTTTTATCAAAAAGGATATGTACAGCAAACACTTTCAAGAGATGGCTGGCAAAACGAAGTTTATCCTGTTAACGATTGGGCTCATATGCCGGTTGAACCCGTAAAAACAAAAGATGGCGGACAATTAAAAATAGATGTCCCCCTCGGACACGAAAATATTAAAGCAACCGTTTGGAAAGTGCCTGTTGGCAGAACAATAATCTATTTGCTTGATACTAATTTGCAAGAAAATCCAGAACATCATAGAACCATAACCGAACAACTTTATGGTGGCGATAGGGATAATAGAATTCGTCAGGAAATTGTACTTGGTATCGGCGGTGTGCGAATGTTAAAAGCATTAAACATCAAGCCAACTGTTTATCATATTAATGAAGGTCATTCTGCATTTTTGCTTTTTGAAAGAATTGCAACTTTTATGGAAGACGAAAATTTATCCTACGAAGAAGCAAAAGAAAAAGTGTGGACAAGTTCTGTGTTCACAACACACACACCAGTTGTAGCAGGTAATGAATATTTTGATCCAGCTCTAGTAAAAAAATATTTAGAAAATTATGTTTCGCACAACTTAAAAATTAGTTGGGACGATTTTATCAATATAGGTAAAGAAGAACCGCACGGTACAAAAGGTTTTTGTATGACTGTGGTTGCATTAAAACTATCTGCACATTTAAACGGAGTGTCTGCATTGCACGGTAAAGTTTCAAGAGATCTTTGGAAAAAAGTTTGGGACGAAAAACTCACAAACCCAGAAATACCAATTTATAGCATAACAAATGGTATACATTGTGCTAGTTGGATAAGTCACGAACACGACGATTTATATAGGAAATATTTAGTACAAAGCCAACTTTATAACTACTGGGATCCTACCGATTTAAAACTATGGGATAAAATTAATACCATACCAGATCAAGAGCTTTGGGATATACATAAAATTAGAAAAGAAAAACTTATTAAAATAACCCGCGATAAGCTTGTAGAATATAATAAAAGACTTGGAGCAGATGCTACCGTTATTAATAGAGTTCAAAAAATGTTTGACCCTAATGTCCTAACAATAGGTTTTGCAAGAAGATTTGCAACTTATAAAAGAGCAATACTTTTATTTAAAGATTTAGATAAGTTAGACAAAATTGTTAACAATCCAAAACGACCTGTACAATTTATATTTTCTGGTAAGGCACATCCTGCAGATACAAAAGGTAAAGAATTTATAAAACAAATAGTAGCACTAAGAAAAGATAAAAGATTTAGGGATAGAATCATCTTTTTAGAAGACTATAATATGAACCTAGCCCGCTATATGGTGCAAGGTGTAGATGTATGGCTTAATACACCGATTCGCCCTCTGGAAGCAAGTGGCACAAGTGGTATGAAAGCTGGGCTTAATGGTGTACTTATGTTATCTGTTTTAGACGGCTGGTGGGACGAAGTTGGACCTTGCGATTTTGGATGGAGTATAGAAGGTTTTGAAGATTATAAACGAGAAGAAGAAAGAGATATGGTGGAATCGCATGCAATATATAATTTGCTAGAACACGAAATTGCACCAACTTATTACGAACAAGATAATAATGGAATGCCAGCTAAATGGTTGGAGAAAGTTAAAAAAAGTATTAAACATATTTCCTCCTTTTATAATACAGACAGAATGTTAAAACAATATTACGATATGTTTTACTTAACAGCACATAATCATTTTAAACTGCTAGAAGATAATAAAAAAACAAAAGAAATTGCAGCTTGGCGAAAGAAAATAAAAGAAAATTGGCACAATGTTTCTGTGCAAACAACTTCTAAAGAAGACGAGAAAAAAATTAATACAGGGGCAAAAGTTCCCGTAACAGCAAAAGTTAACCTTGGCGATTTGAAACCAGAAGAAATTAAAGTACAAATTTGTTTAGGTACAAAAACTTCTGGGGAACTTTTGCAAGAACAATGTATCGAAATGAAACCTTCAGATCATAAGGAAGGCGTTCACACCTACGAGGCAGAAATTTCGCTTGAAACAAGTGGCAGACACTTTTATAGCATAAGGGTAATACCATTTAATAAAGATGTCCCTCATCCGTTCACACCAGTATTTGTAGCTTGGGAGAATTAGTGTGAATATAGTTTTAGTAAATCCAGAAATTCCATTTAATACCGGCAATATAGGAAGGACTTGTGTTTCCACAAACACAAAACTTCATTTAGTTGGCAAGTTGGGTTTTGAAATTTCGGATAAATACATAAAACGATCCGCTATGGATTATTGGCAACACTTAGATTATGAACTTTACGATAATTTTGAAGATTTTTTAGCAAAAATACCAAAAGACGCAGAAATGTTTTTCTTTTCCACCAAAGGTAAAAAAACTTTGTGGGAAGCAAAATACACACCCGACATTTATTTAATTTTTGGAAGCGAGAGTGCAGGTTTCCCTAAAGATTTCTACACAAAATACGAGGATAAACTTTACACCATACCAATGGACGGCAAGGTGCGAAGTTTAAACTTATCAACAACAGCAGGAATAGTTTTATTTGAAGCAATCCGCCAGTGCCAAGGGCAGTGGTAGAACCACCCCCGCTCCTCTCTCTTGTTTAAGCACACTACATAACACTTGTTTTACTAAAACTTTTTAACCACCTTATAACATAAAGAACCCCAAGCCACCAAAGGGTGGCTTGGGGTAAATTCTTCTCCCAGCTCCAGCCAGTGGTATTACGGAATGTATTTTAAAAACTCGTCTGTTGTTTACTCGAGTTTGTAAATATATTCCCTAATGCCACTAAAAAAATAATCTCTTATTTTATCTGTTTATTTTTGTTAATTAACAAATTAATCTATTTTCGTATTTAGCTAAATACGAAAATAGATTTTTATTGTTTATTTATTCTAGATTGCGGATCAAGTCCGCAATGACAAGGAATTTTTTATGAGATTGCCACAGAATTTTTACAAATTCTTCGCAATGACAAAAGAAAAATTTACAGATAAAGACGAAGTTCAAGCTCTTTTTTTTCGTAGTTTTCTAGGTCTTTTCTTAAGAACATATCCCTTATCAAGTTCGTGATTTATTAATGCACCAAGTACGAGGATAAACCCTAATAAATATGTCCAAGTTAGAAATGCAATGATACTACCCATAGTTCCATAAACTATATTGTAGCTAGAGAAGTTAGTAAAGTAAATTGTGAAACCCCATGTCACCAAACCCCAACATAAAAGTGTAAAAATACTACCAAAACTTATCAGCTTAAATTTCTGTTTACTATTTGGTAAAAATTTATAAATTATTTGAAGATTAAAATTTAAAACAAGTATCGAAAGTCCCCATGTAAGAAGGTTAAACATTGCTGGTATAAAAATAAGCATCATTGTAGCTAAAATTATTACAACTACGGTGAAAAGTACAAGTGCCATATCTATTAATTTTCGTTTCCAATAAGGTCTTTTTTCTTTGCAACCAAAAATTCTATTTAAATATGTCGCCACACCACCAAATGTAGCAGATGCCGCAAATACAGAAAGTAATGCTGTTAAAATTGTCAAAAGTTTTCGTGGATTATTCAAAATATCGCCAACTATCGGGAAGAAAATATCTACCACATAGTCTGGCAAGACACTTTGCATTTGGGTTACAGCTTGTTGTGCCCCTTCAAAAGGTATATAACCTGCTACCATTATAAGAAACACTAAAAATGGGATAATGCAGTATAAAGAATAAAAACCAAACTCTGCTGCCATAGAAAAACAGTAGTTTTTGTTAATGCCTTCTTCAACTCTTATTATAAACTTTAAGAAGTTTAGAAATGCTTCATATTCCTTTGCTAAATATAACCATAGTTTTCTCATATTAAGAGTTTAGCATTTTGTCGCAAATTTGTATAATAAGATTTACAGATATAAATCTTACGAGGTGGAAAATAAAATGAAAAAGATATTATCGCTTCAATGTATTAACTGCGGTAAAGAACACAAACTAAGTGATACCAGATACTTATGCACAGCATGTGCCGGAAATTTAGAAATAACTTATGACTATAAATTAATCAAAAAACGACTAGACTACGACGATCTTGAAAAAAACACAACCTACGATATGTGGCGTTACATAGATATTTTACCGGTGGACGATAATAAAGATCTCCCCCCTGTTAAAGTAGGTTGGACACCTTTATACGAAGCAGAAGATCTTGCAAAAAAACTTGGCATTGCAAATTTATTTATTAAAGATGAAGGCAGAAACCCAACAGGTTCTATCAAAGATAGGGGTTCGGCAGTTGTAGTAGCAAGAGCTTTGGAACTTAATGAAAAGGTTATTTCCACCGCATCTAACGGAAACGCAAGCGACTCTTTAGCTTGTTTAACAGCAAATTTACATATGGAAACAGTGATATTTATGCCAAAAACTGTACCATATCCAAAATTAGTTCAGCTTTTAGTCTTCGGCGCACATGTTGTGCTTGTAGACGGTTCTTACGACGATGCTTTTGAACTAAATGTAAAAGCAACCGAAAAATACGGCTGGTATACAAGGGCTGCAGGATACAACCCATTTGTAAGGGAAGGTAAAAAAACCTGTGCATTTGAAATATGCGAACAGCTAGAATGGGAAGCACCAGATAAAGTTATCGTTTCAGTAGGAGACGGCAGTGTTTTTAGCGGTTTATGGAAAGGGTTTGTAGATTTTAACAAGCTAGGTATTATAGAAAAAATGCCACAAATGATAGCCGTTCAACCAGAAGGTAGTGCAGCGCTTAAAAAAGCTTTTGACAATGGTGGTAAAGTTGAACATATAAAAGCAAAAACAATAGCAGATACCCTTGCTGTTAATTATCCAAGAGATGCACAAATGGCGCTTCAAGCTTTAGATGAAAGCGGTGGTTTTGTAACTACTGTTAAAGATAATGAAATTATAGAAGCAATTTCTGAACTTGCAAAAGGTACAAATGTTTTTGCAGAACCTGCAGGTGCAGTGCCTTATGCAGCACTTAAAAATTTGGTTAAAGAGGGCAAGATAAAATCTGACGAGTCGGTAGTTTTAGTTGTAACAGGTTACGGGCTTAAAGATATTGATACTGCAATAAAATCTGTTAAACAAGAACATCCTAAAACGATAAAACCAACTTTAGAAGAACTTGAAAAAGCAATAAACATGGAAAAACTAATACACAAATAATTTTCTATACGGGGGATACAAATATGGAAAATTTTTCTTCAATAGCATTTATAAAAAGGGAGGATATCCCTTCTGCAGACGGTCATAATGTACCTTATACTTATGGCGAAACCGAAGCCTATCAAATAGCGAGAGACCCTAGGTGGTTATTCCTTTATTGGGATATTACAGAGGATACTTATAAACATATCAAACAAAATCATGGGCAAGATGTTTTGCATAAAAGCAAAAATGTAATTCGTCTTTACGATATTACTGGTATTGAAAGTTTTGACGGCTTAAATGCAAATTATTTTCACGATATACCTGTTTTATTTGAAGCCAAAAGTTGGTATATACAAGTGCCATATATGGGCAAAAAGTATGCCTGTGATATTGGTCTTTTAACAGACGAAGGTAAATTTATTTTAATAGCCAGAGCAAAAACAAAAGCTAATCTTATGCCGTTTGGCGAAGTTTCTAATGTAATAGATGAAAAATGGATGATTGTAGAAGAAGATTTTAAGAAACTTTATAAAATGGCAAGCAAAACAACTTTTGGTTCTTCAGAAGTTTTTGTGCTTGAAAAAGATAATTTAAAATTTAACTTTGGTGTATCATTATCTTCAAGCGAATTAATTAAAAAAGGAAACTAAATGGCAGAAGAAAAAGGTTATTTTTGTTTGGTCTTACACGCACATTTGCCGTTTATACGGCATCCAGAATATCCTGATTTTCTCGAGGAAGATTGGTTTTTTGAAGCTATGGTGGAAACCTATCTCCCACTTTTAGATACCTTTGAAAAATTAACCGCTGAAAATGTAGATTTTAGAATAACAATGTCACTCACCCCACCGCTTTGCGCTATGATGAGCGATGAACTTTTAAAAGAACGATTCCGATATTACCTATATCAAAGAATAGAGCTAGCTGAAAAAGAATTAACCCGTACTAAGAATACGGAATTTTTTGAAGCCGCCAAAATGTACAATACAAAATTTAACCGCTTAAAAGAATTGTTTGAAAACTATTACAATTCTAATATTTTAAGTGGCTTCAAAAAATTCCAAGACCTTGGGAAGCTAGAAATTATCACATGTTGTGCCACCCACGGCTACTTACCATTAATGGTGGACAGAGAAACCGTTTACGCACAAATAAAAACCGCAGTAGAAGACTATAAAGAAAAATTTGATAGAAAACCACCGGGCATTTGGCTAGCAGAATGTGCTTATGCTCCGGGTGATGATAAAATTTTAGAAAAAGAAGGGTTAAGATATTTCTTTGTTGAAACTCATGGTTTAATGCATGCTGTCCCACGACCTAAATACGGGGTATATGCACCTGTTTATTGTCCAAGTGGTGTCGCAACTTTTGGAAGAGATATAGATAGTGCCAAACAAGTTTGGAGTGCCGAATGTGGCTACCCCGGCGACTATGTTTACAGAGAATTCTACAGAGATTTGGGATACGATTTAGATTACGATTATGTCCGTCCATACCTCCATTCCGACGGGGTAAGAAGAAATATCGGTGTAAAATATCACAAAATAACAGGTAAAGTGGAACTTAATCAAAAACATGCCTACTATCCACAAGATGCCAAAAATAAAGCAGCAGAACATGCTGGCAATTTTTTATTTAACCGCCAAGAACAAGTAAAATATTTAGAAGGTATTTTGGATAGAAAACCATTAATAGTTTCAATGTATGATGCAGAACTTTTCGGGCATTGGTGGTACGAAGGTGTAGACTTTATAGAATTTTTATTTAAAAAAATCCATTACGATCAAGACGAAATTAAACTGATAACACCTACCGAATATTTAAAGAAATATCCTCAAAACCAAGTGGTTCAGCCCTCAATGTCTAGCTGGGGCGATAAAGGTTATAACGAAGTTTGGCTCAATGGCGGAAACGATTGGATATATAGACATCTTCACAAAGCAGGCGAACGAATGATACAGCTTGCAAACAAATTTCCAAATGCACATGGTAATTTAAAAAATGCATTAAATCAATTAGCACGGGAATTATTACTTATGCAAAGTTCAGACTGGGCATTTTTGATGACGGTTGGTACAGCAGTAAACTATTCCACCAAACGAACGAAAGATCATATTACAAATTTCACAAAACTCTACGAACAAATTATTTCTAACAATATAGATGAAGGTTTTGTTTCACATTTGGAACAAAGAAATAATATATTCCCAAATATAGATTATAATGTATATTCTTCCATTAAAATAAATTTTCTTAAATAAGAAAAATTTATTTATTTCCAAGCACAATAAATACTTCCTGTATAATCTTCATTACAGTGAGGGTTTGTCGCACCAAAACTTAACCCTATTTTTACACATCTACTTTCATCTGGTGTTATTATACCAGGGCTTCTTAAATAACAGGAAAGTCTATAATTATCATCACTATGGGTATCTGTATAAACAGTAAAAGCTCCAAAAGAATCGTTAGTATAAGAATTAAAATAAGTAAAATTTCTACCTCGAACACCAGTATAGTTTAAATAAGGTTGAATTACATATTCTTTACCAGAAACCAAAATTCTACATGTAGTAGCGGTAGCAGAACAAGTGTTTCCCTGATAATCCTTAAAAATTAAATCTATTTTATCTAAAGCACGATTATCTGCTGCATAATCGGTTACACTTCTTCTGTCTAATGCTTCGTTCACACTTTTACCAATTGTCATAAGAGCAGATATATGTGCCTTATCCCTTGCTACCATATATTTTGGTAAAGCTATTGATGCAAGCACCCCAAGAATTATGGCTACTACTAAAATCTCCATTATTGTAAAACCGAGATTGCCACGGCACTTCGTGCCTCGCAATGACAAACTGTCAAACCCTTTTTTATTCATGTTTTTATTATAACAAAAAAACCCGCTCATGTGAGCGGGTTTTTTGAACTAATAAATACTTAGTTATTTCTGTTTTTTTTCAACACCCTCTATAATTTTTGGTATTACCTGATTTGCATCGCCAACTAAACCTATTTTACAAGCATTAAATATTGGTGCTTGAGGGTCTTTGTTAACGGCAATAACGGTATCTGAATTTTCCATACCAACCAAATGTTGTACAGCACCAGAAATTCCACATGCTATATAAACTTTCGGGGATACTGTCACACCACTTTGCCCAACCTGAGCTTTCTTTGGTATTAAACCCATATCAATAGCAGCACGACTTGCACCTACACTACCACCAAGAGTATCTGCCAAGTCATTCAACATTTTGAAACCTTCTTTGTTTTTCATACCACGACCACCAGAAATTACAACTTCTGCTTGATCAAGATTATCCATTTTACAAACTTTGGCTACATGTCTTTTTATAATTTTAATTTTTACAGCTTCTTTTGAAACAGCAATTTTTTCTTCAATAATTTCTGCTTTATTATCAGCATTTGGCTCTGCTTTTTTCATAACATTAGGACGAACTGTCGCCATTTGCGGTCTGTGTTCTGGACATAAAATATCTGCCATAATATTTCCGCCAAATGCAGGTCTTGTTTGTACTAAATTGCCTTCTTTAATAGATAGAGCTGTACAATCTGCTGTTAGTCCGCAGAAAACTTCTGCTGCAACTCTCGGCGATACATCTCTGCCTTCATATGTTGAAGGATACAAAATCATACTTGGTTTATATTTTTCTATTAAGTTAACAACTACTGCAGAATATGCTGCTGTATTATAATCTTTATAGCCAGCATCGCTTACAGAATAAATTTTGTTAGTACCATAGCTAGAAATTTCGTCATGAAGTTTTGTTGCATCTTCCGAAATTACTACTGCACATAAATCTTCATTTAAAATACCTGCAAGTTCTCTACCTTTGGATAGTAATTCCAAACTTACTGGTCTTACAATTTCTTTGCCACAATCTATAATAGTTTCAACATAAATCCATACACCTTTGTATGCAGATAAATCTTTCGCAGTAGATGTTTTTACTGGCATTTCTAAAGCTTGTACTGGACATTCTTTTATACAAGCACCACACATTGTACATGCACTACTTACAACTATTTTGCCATCTTTTAAACTTAATGCCCCAAACGGACAA
>JABHZW010000038.1 GCA_018656005.1 Candidatus Pseudelusimicrobium marinum
AGAGTTAGATGATATACACAAGAAACTTTTATCATCAGACACGCCTAAATTGTGGATACCTTCTCGTAGAGATTTTTATCAGGTAGAGGACTTTCCGATACTTGGTAGTGGCAAGTTAGATTTAGTTGGATTAAAAGAAACCGCGAAAGATTTAGCAGAAATTTAATAAAATATATATATGCCCTGTTAGCTCAACTGGATAGAGCGTCTGTCTTCGGAACAGAAGGTTACAAGTTCGAATCTTGTACAGGGTATTTTTTTACTTCGTCTTTTGCGTTTTTTCTTTGTTCTTTTGAACCTTAAGTAGGGAACTCGCTATGCTCGTAGTTTCCACCTACTCTTCGGTTCAAAACGCCTAGAAAAATTCGCAAAATACTCGTAAAAACTTGTAAACTGTTTTTAGGGGAGGCATAACCCAATGAATGAAGAAAAAATAATTTACGCTCAAAATTTTAAAGAACAATTTACAGTGCGTGCCATTTTGGTAGGTGTGCTTGGTAGTATCATAGTGTCTGCAAGTTCTGTATATATCGCTCTTCGTTTAGGTGCTTTACCTTGGGCTACTATTTTTGCAGGTATCTTCTGTTTTGTAATTTTAAAACTTTTAAGACAAACTAATATCAACGAAATCAATGTATCTCAAACAGCGGTTTCTGCTGGTGCTATTACAGCAGGTGGTGTAGCTTTCACCGTGCCAGCTATTTGGATAATGGGTATAGATACTAATATTTCTTATCTAATAATTTTTGCCAATATTTTATTCGCCGTTTTGCTTGGTGTAATTTTCACTATGCTTATAAGACGGTTCTTCATAGAAAAACAAACTCTAACATTCCCTATCGGTATAGCTAGTGCAAGCACATTACGATCTGCTTACAGGAAAGGTGCGGGCTTTATATATTTACTTGCTGCATTTATTTTTAGTGGACTTTTCACCGTTTTAAGAGATGGCTTTGGTATTGTGCCACCAATAATTCATTTCAATAATTTATATTCTAAAAATATTTTTTGCGATATTTGGCTCTCGCCAATGGCAATTGGTATGGGTTATATTATTGGTGCTTTCAACGGGCTTATGTGGTTTGGTGCGGGGATAATAACTTATTTTATGCTTATCCCATGGCTCATGAAAATTTGTTTCCTAGGTGGCGAAATAGACGCTGTATTAGAATTTAAAAATAATCTAGCCATCGGTTTTATAGTTGGTGGTGGTTTGGCTGTTGTTATAAAAAATATTTTTAGAAGTAGAAGTATCAGAAACTTGTTCACACTTGAAAAGGCAAAAACTTTTCGTTATTTATTAGTAATGATACTCACAGTTTCTGCACTGTTGGCAATTATTAATCAAATTTCAATATTAGCATTATTATTTGTTGTTGTTGGGGTGTGGTTATCTTCTTATTTGGCTGCATTTTTGACAGGTCAAACAGGGATAGATCCTATGGAAATTTTTGGTATTTTAGTTTTACTTGCAGTAAAAATATTTTTCCATATAGACCTTTTCTACAGCATTATATTAGTATCTGTTGTTGCCGTATCTTGTGGTATCGCAGGAGATATTATGCAAGACTTTAAAGCTGGTAAAATTTTAAAAACTAATCCTAAAGCTCAAATTTATGCAGAGCTTATCGGTGGACTTGTAGGTGGTATAGTTGCTGTGCTTATGGTGATTTTAATAATTAAGGCATATGGTTCAAATAGTCTTGGACCAGAGTCATATTTTGTGGCAACCCAAAGTTTTGCAGTTAGTAAAATGTTAGGCGGGCTTATCCATATGGATGCATTCTTAATGGGTGTTGTAGTAAGTTCTATACTTGGTTTAGCAGGTTTGCCATCTATGTTGATGGGGCTAGGTATTTATCTTCCAATGGCGCTTAACTTTGCAGTAGGTATTGGTGCATTGTGGAGCTTTTTAATAAATAAATATAGAAAACGATTTGCAAGAAAATCAATAGTGATAAGTTCTGGTTTGCTAGGTGGCGAAAGTTTTGTCGGTATCGGTTTTGCTATCATTAAATTTATAACTCGTAGTTAGAATAATATGAAAATACCAAAGAAATATAAAATAGTTTTAGAAAGTATCGGCGAGTATGCTCAAAAAAATAAAATAAAAGTTTGGGTTGTTGGCGGAGCCGTGCGAGATTGGTACTTAAAAATTGATACCCAAGATATTGACATTACCGTGCAAGGTGATGCTTTAAAATTAGCCAAATTTTGTCAAACAAAATTTGGCGCTACCATAACAAAATTCGACAAGTTTGGCACATTTCGTGCAGATTTTAAAAATGGAATGAAACTAGATTTTGTAAGAGCAAGAAAAGAGACTTATAAAGAACCTGCTGTATTACCAAAAGTTTCAGCATCTAATATCACAGACGATTTATTTAGAAGAGATTTTAGTTGCAACACATGGGCATTAAGCATTTTACCAGCTAGCTTTGGCGGAAAGACCGCCTCCTTTGGTGAAAGTTGCGACCCGTTTTTTGCCCGCAAATCTATAGATAAAAAACAAATAAAAATTTTACATGATAAAAGTTTCCAAGATGACCCTACCCGAATCTTTCGAGCATTAAGATTTGCGGGCAGGTTTAACTGGAAGCTAGAAAAATCTACCGAAAAACTTTTAATATCTGCGGTAAAAAAAGGATATTTACAATATTTATCTAAAAAGCGGGTAGCGACAGAGCTTTTGAAAATTTTGCAAGAAAAAGAAATTAAAAGAATTTTTAAATTATTAGAAAAGTATAAAGTATCTAAATTTTTGCATCACGAATTTAAATTTTCAAAAGCAATAATGCAGGTTAAATGCGAATATAATAAAGCTTGTGTTATAGCATGTGGCTTTAAAGTGGGGGGAGAAGAATTTTTAAGAGATTTACAGCTTCCACGGGAATACTTTAACGAAATGTTCGGTGCATATAAATTGCATAAACACAAAAAATCTTCGCTTGTGGAACTAACATCTTGTCAAAAAGAAATTTTAAAAGCATTTAATCCAAAGCTTTCTGCTACTGCACTAAAAAAATGTTTACTTAATGGTGAAGACGCTAAAAAGTTGGGGTTAAAGGGTAAGCAAATATCACAGGCTCAAGAAAAAATCTGCAAGCTACAATGGCGTGGCAAAATCAAAACCAAAACCCAAGCTATTAATTATTTACGGAAGTAAAAAATGGAAAAACTAGAAAATGCAAAAAAGTTTTTTGAATTAATAGGGCGATCTCATGGTTCTTATCAATCTATGATTTCTAATATCAGAGATTATGTGAAGATGTCAATTATAGATAAGTATGCTACAACAATTACAAAAAAAGAAGCTGAAACTAATATACATACAGATAGAAGAATTGCAACTGATATAGATATATTAATGGCAGATATTTCAGATGAAAAGGTAATACAAAATTATATTGCAATGATAAAGCGTAGAGAAGAGCAAAAAAAACAAGGAGATCTTAATTCAGATGAGAAGCAGTTACTAATGGATTTGAGTGATATATTGACTAGAATAAGAGCAATCAGAAATCATCTTAGTCATTGTTTTTTTGATTTTAATTATGGCGAAAAAATAATATCAGAAAGTTATAAATTAACAAAAAAACACAACCTTAAAAAAAATTTAGTAGTTGATTTAGAACATTTACAAAGATATATTAATTTATCAAGTAATATTATAAAATTTACGGAATATGATTATGATGGCCATTTCTACAAGTTAAATTCTAGATTTTTAACTAAAATGAAAAAAGACTTTGAAGAATTAGAAAAAAATATAAACACAAATTTCTGGGATGGAAAAATATATACTTTAAATAAAAAAATTAAAGAACCAATTATTAAAAACTAAAAATAAAAACTATATGTAAACAACCCCTCGTTCACTATAGTGAACGAGGGGTGTTTGTTGTAAATAATTTAGTTTTTTATTGAGGTTTTTGTTTTTCCTAATCGTCAAATAAATCTTTTACTTTACAGTCTAATCCGTTGGCTATCTTTACCAATGTCTTTAAACTCGGACTTTTTTTGCAGTTTTCTATCACAGATACTGTCGCCTTTCCTATGTCATTATAATAAGCCAGTTTTTCTAATGTCAATTTCTTTTCTTTCCGTAATTTCCTGATTTTTTTAGATAATTTTTTTAATTCTGTTTCATGTTTTATCATAACAATCTCCCTAGACTATAACTAAAAAGTATCAAAAAAACTTAATACCGAAGTTTACTATAGTAAACTTATATGCTATACTATGAGTGTCCCTCGTTCACTATAGTGAACGAGGGGTGAAAAGTGAAAACATAAGGAGAGTTAGTTATGGTAAATATAATGACAAAATTAATAAGTGTATTATTATCAATTATTTTATTGAGTGGATGTTCGCTCTTTTCTGGATCAAAACAAAATTTAACGGTTATGTCTAATGTTGAAGATGCAGAAATTTTTATAAATGGGCAACGGGCTGGTGTGGGAACTGTTAATACTAGAGTTAAGAAAAATAAAAATGTTCAGGTTATGGCTAGAAAAGATGGTTATTATCCTGCTTATTACAATATAGATACACGATGGAGTACAACAGGAATATTAGATCTTATAGGTGGGTTTATTTGGTTAGCTCCATTTTTGGGACTTCTTTCGCCTGCTTCACATAAATTAGATTCAAGTAATGTGGCAGTGGAATTAGTAGAAAATAAAAAATAAGGTAGGCGAGTTTTTCATCTTGTCTTTATTTCTTGAAATATTTATGTCTTATATATTCAATTATTGGTGGTAATATTGATATTATTATTACCATCAATATCACAAGATGAAATCTATCTTTAACCATAGGTGTTTCGGAAAA
>JABHZW010000039.1 GCA_018656005.1 Candidatus Pseudelusimicrobium marinum
ATAAATTTTATCAGCGATTTCTTCGCCAGTATTTATAAAACTTTTTGTTACAGCTCGTTCTTCTCTAAAGCTACCGTCTTTGCTTTTGTGTGTAAACCGAGCAAAAATACCTTGTGTTTCCATATCTTTAAGCGAAACGGTTGTTACACTCTCTGCCCAGTATAATCCTTGCATTGTTTGCGAATCAAAGGATACAGTTTCTATAGATGCCTCTATTTCTATATCTGGGTTTTCTAAAGAAATATCTGCTTGCAAGCCAAGTTCGTTTAAAGCTTTTACTATACTTGTTTTTATAATTTCGTTTTCTTCTGTGCTAAATACAACAACTACTTTTAGTTCTGCCAAGGTTTTGGATACAAGTTTATTTATATCTTTAATTTCTTTTTCTCGATATCCATTATTTTCATAATCGATAACACGAATTTGCTCGTTAATAAAGCTTGCCTTTTTGGAATATTTTGAAATTGACATTGCATATTTAACTTTTTCAAATTTATCTTTAGCTTTATTGATTCTATCTTCATAGCCAGCGAGCGAAAGCATAAGCCCGTCGATATCTTGTTTAAGAGCATTTTTTATAGGATCTCTTTGCATAATAGCTATGGAATTTGTTTCGCCAGTATCTTTATTTTCCCAAGTTTCATCTATTCTAATAGAATCCACAATTTTCTTTTCTATGTCTGGATAAGCAGAACCTTGAAGTGTTGGGAATTTATCCATAATTTTGAAGATAGCTTTTTCCATTGCTTTTGTTTCAGAAAAATCTGTCCCTGCTTCTGCTATAAATTCTGTTTTAGGATATTTTGATAGTTTGTAATTAACAGTTTTCTTTCTATTACTTGTACAACCTACTATAAATATGGAAACTAGTATCAAAATCGCTATTTTTTTTATCATTTTATTACCCTCCGGTTCTATGAATTAGATAAGTCCTTTTTCCTTGTTTTACCTTTATATTCTTAAAAGTGTGTTCCTTTATTATATTATTATTTCTATCCTTAAACAATACTTTAACATCATGTTTGCCGGGTGGCAAAAACACATTGCTCATTCGTATTTCTGATGGTAGTGTGCCCCAATGTCTGGTATCTGCTCGCTCGGTTGCAGCACCTAGCATTAAAGCTGAAATTTTTGCAATATCTCCCCAAGTTTCGCTTCCTGTGGAAGCTTCTATTGCTTTACCTGTTTCTGATGCTATCACATATTTTAAAACTATTCTGGTTATGGTTTTTGCAAAAATTTCAGATTCTTTTTTCTTAAATTCGCTAATAGATGTTTTTGAAATATTGCTTACCAATTTTGTGCTGTAAACATCTTCGTCCACAATAATTTCGGATTGTTTAATTTCATATTTCACAGCCCTATAAAATGGTAAAGATATTACCACAGAACTTGGATACAGCCCAGCATTTAAAGCACGATTATAAGAAGTTAAAGAAGTATCCAGCTGACCCTCACTTACAGCGATACCACTAGCTTCTCCCCAACCAATTTGTGAGCTTTTGGAAACTTTCATAGCACTTAAACCATTAAGATGGAAAAATATTATTTCACCAAGCTCACCAGCATTTTCTGGCACAGGCATACTTGTTATATTTTTAGGATATCTTTGTTTTGCATAAGCATTTTTTGCATTTTGTCTTGCTATTCTTGCCGAGGATAAATTGCCCTCTTCTTCAAATAATAAGCTTGAGAAAAATTGTACAAAAGGTTCGTCATAACCATCTTTGGAATGTTCTCTTACATAGTCTAAATAAAACACAGCTTTTCTTGCTTCAACAAGTGCTTCTTCAAGATTATTTCGCATTAAAAAGTTCATTGCTCTAAAATAAAAAGTTAGAGCAATTTCGTAATCCTCGCCTTGATATGGAATGGAATAATCATTTAAAACAAGCGAACTGATACCTTCTGTTAAATTTGTATTTATAAGTTCTTCAGCGATACCTTGTGCTTTGGTAAAGTTTCTATCAGAATCGTGATATTTTTTGGCATGTTGTTGAATTAGGGCAAGATCTAAATAATAAAGCAGTATTCCATTTTTACCATACTTGCCCCTATTTTTTTGAATTTTCTTTTCTGCAGTATTAAAATTTTCAGCCACTATTAGAGAATTGACATTCTTTTTATAAGCTATCGAAGGCCCACCGCATGCGTATAAACACAGCGAACAAAATATTATTGCAAGCAGTTTAGCCGATATTTTCATTTGTTAGGTTTGTTATAGTACTCGTTTTCTTTTTACTACATACTTTTTAATTTTCTTTTCACCGTTCCAAACTATTTGATTAGTTTCAATGTCTACAAGCTTTAAATTTGTTTGGTAAAACACTACCTGTTTTCTGCCTTCTTTGTCTATTATGGAACTTAATATGCCCATCATCATATAATCTGCACCGATTTCTTTACCAAATTGTTTTATGGTTTCTTCGGATGCATATTCGTCTTGCTCAAGTCGTTCTGTTCTTACATCGCCTCGTTCATCTGGGCTAGCTACAAATGTTGCTTTGTTAGAGTTTATAATGGAGCGTTGAATTTCCTCTACAAAAGTATCTGTATTAATATGTTCCATTGTTTTATTTTGAACATTACCCACAATTATTGTTGGTTTTTTGCCAAGCTTTTGAGTAGCTTCAGAGTACCATGGTCTTGTTAAGCAATCTTGTATCATTTCTTCTGCTACTAAGCGGGAATCTGTATCGTTCCATTTACCACTTAAATCTTTAACTTTGTCTGTTTCCATTCTTTCCACTTTTGTTGCACATGCAAACAATAATGGGAAGATTAAAAGTGTTAATATCAGTTTTTTCATATTTTTACCTCCAAATGCATATAGTACTAAAGTACCATGCCTATATAGTACTAAATTACCTTGTGGGAAATCACTACAGATAATATCATATATGTATATGAGTATTAAAGTAGCGAGAAAAATTTTAGCAGTACTTTTGAGCATAGGGATGTTTTGCACAAACATCTCCGCTCAGAATTTTGTTATGAGCAATACTGCCCAGCAAAAAGAAATGGAAAAGGTAAATGGTTTTGTAGATTATCAGTTAGAAAAACAAAACTTCCCTAAGGATATGAATGTTGAGCTAGAAGGCATATATAAGCTTGATGACGAATCAGATCCAAGCCAATACTTACCAGAACCATATATAGCTCAACGAAATAGTACTGATGTGTATAATGCTCATAAAGAAATTTTAGAAAATTCTGATATGTTAGATCAGGATAATAAGTACCATATAACAGCTAATTTAGATAATATCAAGGTAGATTATGAGAATGCAAAACAATGGTTACAAAAAAACATAAAAACAACCTCAACAAATAGAGAACTTGAATATAAAATCATAGTAGAACATTTACAAGGCAAATTTGAA
>JABHZW010000040.1 GCA_018656005.1 Candidatus Pseudelusimicrobium marinum
ATTAACTTCTACGTTAAAAAGTTTACTAATTTCAAGGAAGTAGAAGCCTAAAATTAAGTTAAAGATTATTTAGAATTTACCCGACCAAAGCACGTGCTTTGGTCGGGTTGTTTTATAGTACTAAAGTACCATAAGTGACTAGTACTAAAGTACCTTGTGTGAAAATGGCTTAACAGTTAGAATATAGTTGTAGGGCAATATATTTTTGTCTTAACTCAAAATAAAAGAGGTATGGATTATGAAAAGAATAATAGAAATAATGTTAGTAATAATGGTTCTAGCGTTTGTGTCAACAAACATTAAAGCACAAGAAAAATGTTGTGACGAATGTTCAAAAATAGAACAGGAACGTATGGAATATGTTATAAATCAATGGATAGAAAAAAACACTATAACCGAAAAATATGTAAAGAAAAATGTAGTATTTTCTATTAGTCCTTATGGACAACAAGAAAAATGTTCAGCAGTTTTCTTAAAAGATGGAATTATGACTGCTTGGGATGAAACATGTATTGGAACAGAAGTAGCAAAATTAGGCAAAAAAGCTAATGGTATGAAAATCACTTCAGAATTTCCAAACAAAACCAAAAAAATGATTAGCATTTTGGAATACAAGGAATTTGCAGGAACAGTAGTAGCAATGTTGAAACCAGTAAACTATGAATATCCAAAAGGAAATGTTTTAAGTTTAGATAAAGATTCTAGTTTTCTTAATGCTCTTCCATATGGTGCAGATAAAGGTAGATCTATTGTTCCAATAGTAAGTACAATGAGTTATTCTAAATATAGTGGTTTGATAAAGATAACTCCTGATGAAGATTATAATCCTTTCTCTACTTATTTTGGGTATGGAGAGAATCAGATTACTGTGAGTTATGTAACATATGATATGCAGGTGTATTGTAGTCAGACTATTGAAGACAAAGGAAGTATTCTAACATATGGCAATAAAGTAATTGCTATATTTGAGTCAAAGAAAACTGAAGAAGTAGATGCTTGGCAAAGCGGATGTATTCAAACGTATTCAGCTTTGATTGATTTAGGAATAGACTAATATTAACAAATATATAGAATAGAATAAAACATCCTATCAATTTTTGCTAGGATGTTTTTTTAATTGATAAAATTAGTTACAAGAGGGGTGGAATTTGTCGGTATCGAAAACATTAACCGCTAATGCGATTAACATAACTTCCTGAGGATATAATCCCTTAATATTTTCTGGCATATCTACATCAAACTTATGAAACATAGAACTTGCTGGCTTTATACTGCCTTTCTTTCCTTTTTCTGTTTCAATTGTATATGATGCTCGCAATAAACCAAACAAATGTCCTAGCAACTTGCGTGCTAAAGACTTAAATATGTTTGTTTCCTTTATATGCATTACGGGATTATTTCCGTCATCAGAAATTTTCCAACTGCGAAGTGCTAAGAATTTATTTCTTCTGAAATAAAATAAAATATTTTCGTTTTTATCATAAGCTACAAATCGTTTTTCAAATAAAGAAAATTTTGCCTTGCTTACTATATAAACTAAATTACCGTCGGAGTCGTAAACATAAATATCTCTATCTACAAATATTTTTACAACAAAACCTATTAAAAATAAGAACAAACCAAACGGTGCGATTATTTTGCCAAGCCCAAACACACTGCTTGCTATCAATGGATAATTTTGAAACAACATACTACTTTCAAATATTTTTGCAAATAACATAACAAGAAAAGTTATTGCTAAGAAAATAATACCTGCAAACGATAATAAATAACCCCAGCGAGAATGTAATGCTATAAAAATACTACCCTGATTATTCTTTAGCTTATAAATAATTTCTGGCGTGCCGTAAAGCCGTAACATTTTTAGCGGATACTGAGCTGTTTCGTCTGGTGTGGTGAAGTTTGGTTTATCTCCTATAAACATTTTAGTCATTAACGCTAAAAATGTTACGGCGATATAACAAACTATAATAATTGCCAGTATTGGGATAAAATTTTGAAGGTTTTTTAAGTAGCCAGGTAAATTTGTTGTTGTAAATTTTTGTTTAGCTTCGGTTAAAACAGATGGTGTGATTTTATCAACATTAAAAGTCCTTTGGTCTGAAACTTCCACATTTTCTTCAGCAATTTCTTTTGGTACTTCTACGATTATTGGATTTTGGTTTTTATCTATTTTTGTGATTTCTGTGGTTTCAACTTCACCAAAATTATAGTTTATGGAATATGCTTTTTTTGCAGTTTTACTATTAGGCACAACTCTTTTGGTTACAGGGGATATAAACGAAAATATAACTTCACTTTCTGCATGCGAAATGCCTTGTGAGAAAATGGAATAAGGTATTCCATTTAACATAAAATATCCTACAGAATAGTCTTTAATATTTCCTGTGAAATTAAAGAACATAAATATTTCGCCGGTAGAAAATTCGGTCTTATTTATAACTTCCTCTGTGTAGGAATTTTCTAATATAACATAGCCTTTTGCTTTTAATTCTTTAAGATCTTTATTTGCTTTTTTTTCTAGACAGATTTCATCTTTACAATCGTTTAAAGTTTTAATTTCTATCTGAGCTTTATCTTTTCTTGCATCTAACACAAGCCGTGGTTTGCCAGAAATATAATGTTTCCAGCCGTATGGCAAGTCTATATTAAGATTGCCATCTGTGCTGGTAAAAAGCTCCGCCCCTGCTAAGAGGGGAAGAAGAAATAATGATATTATCGTCAGTAATTTTTTCATAATAAAATCTTTTTGTAAAGCTTATATTTATTATATATAATATGTATATAGCTTTTACAAGTTTTCAACCAAATCATGGAGGATTTTAATATGACAAATAATATCACTTTAGCTCAAAAAACACATAAAGAACTAGCCATAATTGCAGGTGGATTTTTATATTTAGCAATATGCTCAAAAATTTCATTCTTTTTACCTTTCAGTCCAATTCCTGTAACCTTACAGACTTTTGGTGTATTAACTCTAGCAGGTTTAATGGGAAGACGATCTGTTTATGTATTAGCAAGTTTTATCTTAGCAGGTTTGGCTGGTTTACCAGTTTTTAATGCATTACCTTTAAGTGCAGGTTATTTAGTAGGTTTTGTATTATCGGCAGCATTTATCGGCGAATTGGTGGATAGAAAACTTTTAGATACAAAATTAAAATTAACAATAGCTTTCACACTAGGCACAGCGATAATTCTTACAATGGGAAGTTTATGGCTTGCTAACTTTACGGATCATGCTTTTAAAATAGGTTTTTATCCATTCATTTATGCAGGTGCTTTCAAAATTGCACTTGCTACTATGGTAGTTTCGAAACTTGGCAAAAAAATAAAGTTCTAGTTTTACAATTTAATAAAACAGGAGACGGTTAATGGACAAAATATTAATTTTGGACTTCGGTAGCCAATATACTCAGTTAATTGCACGCAAATTGCGGGAAGCAAAAATCTACTGCGAAATTTTACCTTACAACACATCTTACAAAGAGCTCTTGGAGAGAAAACCCAAGGGCTTAATTTTTTCAGGCAGTCCTTGTAGCGCTTATGCTAAAGATTGTCCAAAACCAGACAAAAATGTTTTCAACCTACAAATACCAATGCTTGGTATCTGTTATGGTATGCAAATGTTATCGCTTAATAGTGGAGGCAAAGTTGTCGCCGGCAAAAAGCGGGAGTATGGTTTTGCTGAAGTTAAAATTACTAATATCAATAGCCCGCTTTTTGCCGGTCTAAAGCAGAGCAAGTTTACTGCTTGGATGAGCCATGGTGACGAAGTAACCAAACTTGGCAAAGGCTATAAAATATTAGCAAAAACAGCTAATATCCCATACGCAGCTGCCGTAAACGAGAAGGCGCGAAGATATCTAGTACAATTTCATCCAGAAGTGGCACATACACAATATGGTGCTAAGTTGCTTGCAAATTTTGCTCACAAAATTTGCGGTTGTAAAGCTAGTTGGACATCTAAATGTATAGTCAAAGAAAGTGTGGACGAAATTAAAAAAACTGTTGGCAAAGGTCATGTAATATGTGGGCTTTCAGGCGGAGTGGATAGTAGCGTTGCTGCAGCTTTAATACAAAAAGCTATTGGCAAAAATTTATATTGTGTTTTTGTTGATACAGGTTTATTAAGATCGGACGACAAAAGCAAAATGAAAAAGCTGGCGAAAGATTTAAAGCTAAACTTAAAAATTGTAGATGCTACAAATATGTTTTTAAAGAGATTAAAAGGTGTAAGTAGTCCAGAGAAAAAGCGAAAAATTATTGGCAGAGCATTTATTGAAGTTTTCAATAAAGAAGCCAAAAAATTCAAAGATGCAGGATTTTTAGCACAAGGCACATTGTATCCAGATATTATTGAAAGTGTATCTGTTAAAGGTCCAAGTGCGACGATTAAAAGTCATCACAATGTTGGCGGTTTACCAAAAAGAATGAAACTAAAATTAGTAGAACCTTTAAGGTTTTTATTTAAAGACGAAGTAAGAGCCTTAGGTAAAGAACTTGATATTGCAGATGATATATTATCTGCACATCCGTTCCCAGGTCCGGGTTTAGCGGTTCGTATTTTAGGAAGCATAAAATGGGACGACCTTGAAATTTTAAGAGCGGCAGACGCCATTGTCCGCGAGGAATTACATTTGAGTGGTTGGGACAAAAAAAGCTGGCAAGCATTTGCGGTATTATTACCGGTAAAAGCTGTTGGTGTAATGGGCGACGAACGAACTTATGAAAAAGCGTTAGCAATAAGATGTGTAAACAGTACAGATGGTATGACAGCAGATTGGACAAGACTTCCGTATGATTTATTACACAAAATGTCTAGCAGAATTATTAGTGAGATTAAGGGTATTAATAAGGTTGTTTACGACATCACAAGTAAACCACCATCAACAATAGAGTGGGAGTAGTTTGCATCGTCTTTCGGCTAATTTTTTGTTTTTTTTCTCCTGAAGTCCCGCTACTCCTTCGGAGTATTCGCTGAACGGACTAGGCGTCGAAAAGAAAACAGGGGGCAAGCCCCCTGCAAAAAATTAGCATGAAATACTCGCAAATAGAGTTTTGTCATTGCGAGGAGCGATAGCGACGTGGCAATCTCAAAATAAATTTTATAGGAGATAAAATGAAACGGAACATAGCAGATTTAGATTTACCGCTTTTAAGGAAGGGTAAAGTAAGAGAAGTATATAACTTAGGAAGTAAACTTTTAATGGTAGCATCGGATAGAGTGTCCGCATTTGACCATGTCCTTCCAAACGAAATACCAAATAAAGGTAAAATTTTAACAAAAATTAGTACTTTTTGGTTTGAAAACACAAAAGATATCGTCGATAATCATATGATATCTACAGATTTTAAAGAAATTAAAAAAGCTCTTCCAAAAACTTTAAAAGTGAACGAAGCATATTATAAAGAAAGAATGATGCTCGTTAAAAAAGCTAAAAGAATAGACTTTGAATGTGTCGTAAGAGGATACATCGCGGGGTCTATGTGGAAAGAGTATCAAGAAACTGGTATGGGTTGTGGCTACAAATTACCAGACAATTTAAAACAAGCACAAAAACTACCAGAACCAATTTTTACACCTGCCACAAAAGCAGATACTGGGCATGATGTAAATATTTCTTTTGAAGAAATGAAAAAGCTTATGAAAAATGATAAGCTTGCAGATCAGTTAAAAGAAATTAGTATAAAACTTTACGAATACGGCGAAGAATATCTAAAACAAAGAGGAATAATTTTAGCAGATACCAAATTTGAGTTTGGTTTAATCGACGATAAAATTGTTTTAATAGATGAAGTTTTAACACCAGACAGTTCAAGATTTTGGGATATTAAAACCTATAAAATTGGTACAAGCCCAATAAGTTTGGACAAACAATTTATAAGAGATTATTTAGAAAAAACAAAATGGGACAAAAAATCCGCACCACCAATAATACCATCAGATGTGGTATCTGGTGCAGTGGAAAAATATAAACAAGCATTAAACAGAGTGGTACATGACTAATGAAACATTTCGTAGAAATTTATAATAAAGAAAAGTATTCAAAACATCCAAACGAAAACGCTAAACACGAACTTGAAAGTGTCGGGCTAAAAAAAATTAGTGATGTTGTTGTAGGCACAAAATATCGTATAGATGGCGATTTTCCTAGCCCAAAAATAGAGAAAATTGCTAAAGATTTGTTGTGCGATAATGTTATGCAAACTAGCAGTGTATCGGCTAGGAAAATCGCCAAATACAATAAAGTAGAAGTTTGGCTCAAAGAAAGTGCAACCGATGTTGTGGGTGAAAGTGTAAAAGAAGCCATTACAAAAATGGGAATTAAAGAACCACAAAAAGTGCGAGTTGGCAATATATATTTTGTTAAAGGCAGTTTTGCTAAAAAAGATTTAGAAACTGCGGTTAAAAAAAGTTTTGTAAACGAAGTGGTAAACAAATTTAGTATTAATTAGGAAATAAAAATATGAATAGTAAGGATTTTTTAAAGAATTTTAACACACTAACTGCCAAACAATTAAAAGAGTTGGATAAACAGGCAGGTTGGTCTTTAAGTGTGCTTGAACTTCAGGAAGCGCAAAAATATTTTGCAAAAAATAATAGAACACCAGATTGGGCAGAACTTGAAACCATCGCTCAAACATGGTCTGAACATTGTAAACATAAAACATTCAACTCGCCGATAAAATTCAATAATAATGGCAAAACCGAATATGTGAAAAAAGGTTTGTTTAAAGATTATATCGCCAAAGCCACCAAAGACTTAAATAAGAAATGGTGTCTATCTGTTTTTAAAGATAATGCAGGTGTAGTTGAATTTGGTGATAATAAAAAATGGGGTTTAGCATTTAAAGCAGAAACTCATAACCACCCATGTGCGATAGAACCTTACGGCGGTGCAGAAACTGGTGTGGGGGGAGTTGTAAGAGATATTCTTGGCGTTGGTTTGGGTGCAAAACCGGTCGTAAATACAGATATTTTTTGCTTTGCTGATCCAAAATATAATAAAAAACTTCCAGCTCAAGCACTTCATCCAAAAAGAATTTTTAAAGGTGTTGTAAAAGGTGTGAAAGATTACGGAAATCGAATGGGAATACCAACAGCATCAGGTGCAATTTGGTTTGACGATAGTTATGCATTAAACCCATTAGTTTTTGTAGGAACTATCGGAATAATGCCTCGTTGGGCTGTAGAAAAAGAAGTAAAACCAGGCGACATCGTTTTAGCACTTGGTGGCAGAACAGGTAGAGACGGAATACATGGCGCAACATTTTCTTCAGCAACAATTGAAGATACTGTTGAAGTTTCTGCTGTTCAAATAGGACACGCAATTAATGAAAAGAAATTTTTAGATGTTTTAATAGAACTTCGTGACAAAAAATTATATCGTGGTTTAACAGATTGCGGGGCTGGTGGTTTTTCCTCTGCAATTGGCGAACTTGGCGAAGAAACTGGTGTTAAAGTTGATATGAAAAAGGCAAAATTAAAAGACAGCAATATTGTGCCTTGGGAAATTTGGATAAGTGAAAGTCAGGAAAGAATGATACTCGCAGTACCGCCGAAAAATCTTCCAAAAATTACAAAGATTTTAGAACGGGAAGATTGCGAATATAGTGTTCTTGGAAAATTCACTAACACAAAAAGGTTGGAAGTATTTTTCGGCACAAGAAAGCTTATAGATATGGATATGGAATTTTTACATGGTGGAGTTCCAAGTCCGGAACTAAAAGCAAATTATAAAAAACCAAACTATAAAAATTTGAAATTCAAAAATCGAACAGGTAAAGAAGCCGTAAAATATTATGGTGGTATGTTAAATAAAGCGTTGGCACACTTAAATACTTGTTCAAGAGAAAGTATAATTAGGCAGTATGATCATGAAGTCCAAGCTGGATTGGCGGTAAAGCCGTTGCAGGGAATTTCTCATGACGGACCAGGCGATGCTAGTGTCGTTTGGCCACACACAGCTACAGGCGATTTGAACGATTATAGTGGATTTGCCATAACTCACGGACTAAACCCTAAAATCGGGGCATTGGATGGCTATCAAATGGCTCTAAATGTCATTGATGAATCAATCAGAAACTTGTTATGTGTAGGTGCTGATATTTCAAAGACGGCTATACTTGACAATTTCTGTATGGCATCACCGGAAAATCCAAAAATTATGGGTGATTTAGTTTTGATGGCTCGAGGTTGTTATGATGGTTCAATGGGATATCAAGCTCCGTTTATATCGGGAAAAGATAGTTTTTATAATCAGAGTAAAGGTGCTGACGGAAAAGATAAAGCGATTTTATCTACATTATTAATTTCGGCGACTGCACCGGTCAAAGATGTGCATCAAAGTATCACAATGGACTTGAAAAAACCAGATAGTAGTTTGTATTTGGTCGGAGAAACCAAAAGCGAGATGGGTGCAACAATTTTTGCTGATATCGAAAAGTTGCAAGTTGCCAAACCACCTTGTGTTAATATAAGGGTGGCGATGAAAAGTTATCAACAAATTTCAAAAGCTATGGACGAGGATATTGTATTATCGGCTCACGATTGTTCACAAGGTGGTTTGGCAACTGCATTGGCAGAGATGAGTTTCAGTGGTGGATATGGTGCGATGATTGATTTATCAAAAGTTCCGTCGAAAAATTTATCAGACACGGAATTATTATTCAGCGAAACAGCAAGCAGAATAATTTTAGAAATTGATAATGAAGATGAAACAGAATTTAGAAAATTGATGAAAGGTATAAAGTTTGCGAAGATAGGTGAAACGATATGCGAGCCGAGTTTGAAGGTTCAGGGATTGAACGGCGAAATAATTTTAGATGAGAAAATCAGCCGATTAAAAAGTAGTTGGCAAAAAACTTTAGAGGACATTTTCAAATAGGAGAATATTATGGCTATTAATAAGGATAAAAAAAACAGTATATTTCTTTATAATGACGATACTTTTAAGGTTATGGAAAAAATGCTAAACAAACATAAAGAAGGTGTTTTTGATTGTATTTTCGCTGATCCACCTTATTTTTTATCTAATAACGGAATCACTTGTTCTAATGGAAAAATGGTGTCTGTAAACAAAGGAAAATGGGACGAATCTAAAGGGATTTTGAAAAACCATGAATTTAATAAAAAATGGCTAGGGCTGTGTAAAAAACTACTAAAGCCAAATGGTACTATATGGATTTCTGGTACTCAACATGTTATTTTTTCTATAGGGTATGCTTTGCAAGAATTAGATTATGAAATTTTAAATTGTATAAGTTGGGAAAAGCCAAATCCTCCGCCAAATTTATCTTGTCGTTATTTTACTCATTCTACGGAAATTATAATTTGGGCAAAATTAAACAAAAAAGCTAAACATAACTTTAATTATTCTCTTATGAGAGAAGCAAATGGTGGAAAACAGATGAAAACGGTATGGAATATTAAGCCACCAACAAATGGTGAGAAGAAATATGGAAAACATCCGACTCAAAAACCAATAGAACTTATAGAAAGATGTATATTAGCTTCAACTAAAAAATGCGATTTTGTTTTTGATCCGTTTATGGGTAGTGGAACAACGGGAGTTGCTTGTGCTAGAAATGGTCGAAAGTTTGTTGGAGCAGAATTAGAGAAAGAATATTTTGAAGTAGCCAAAAAAAGAATTAAAGAGGAACAAAAATAGAGGTCAATAATATGGAAAGAAATGATGCATTTGAAAAACTAAAAAAATTAGAAAGTAAAGATATAAGACCATTAGCTGATAAATATGAAGTTACTGTTTGGAAAAATGGCAAGAAAAACAAGGGTTGGTTTGGACATACAATAGAAAGATATTTAGGGCTTCCTATAAACTCTGCACAATCTCCAAATTTTGGTTCGTGGGAATTAAAAACAGTACCATTAAAAAAGTTGAAGAATGGAAAAATCACAGTAAAAGAAACAATGGCTATAACTATGATAGATGATTACAATGTAAAAACTACTTCGTTTGAAAAAAGTCATCTTTTTGCAAAATTGCAAAAAGCGATTATTTGCGTAAGAATGTTTGAAAGCCAAAAAGATGATAAAGCTGTATTAGTAAAAGTATTTAGATTTGATTTAGAAAATGAACAAATTTTAGAACAAATAAGAAAAGATTATGAAGAAACTAGAAACACTATTATAGAAAAAGGATTTGATGCTTTAAGTGGCAAAATGGGTGTTTATATTCAGCCAAGAACAAAAGGGGCGGGACACGGAAGTAAGAGTAGATGTTTTTATGCTAGAACTAGTTTTCTTAAAAAGGTTTTGGGTTTTGAGGATAAAAAATAAACAATGAAAAAAGTAAAAGCAATAGTGGTACGATCACCCGGTGCGAATTGTGATATCGAAACGGCTCATGCATTTGAGAAGGTCGGAGCGACGGCGACTCGAGTTCATATCAATGAACTGACTTCAGGTCGTGATAGTATTTTGAATTATGATATCCTCGCAATCCCCGGTGGATTCAGTTATGGCGACGATATCGCCGGTGGAAAGATACTTTCCGTACATATGAATAAATTTTTCAAAGATATAAAAAAGTTCATCGCAGATAAAAAACCAGTGATTGGAATTTGTAATGGATTCCAAGTTTTGACACGGCTTGGTTTTTTACCAACTAGTAAAAATTTCGAACATACAACCAGTTTAGATTTTAATGATAGTGGAACTTTTATTTGTAAGTGGGTAAATTTGAAGGTCAACAAAAAAAGTCCATGTATATTTACAAAAGATATGCCAGATTATATTCAGTTGCCGATTGCACATGGCGAAGGTAAGTTGGTGGTAAAAAACCAAGCCGTTTTGACTGAAATCAAGAAAAATAATGCAGACGCATTGACATATGAGGATAATCCAAACGGAAGTTTAGGCGATATTGCTGGATTGACGAATAAAGAGGGCAATGTATTGGGATTGATGCCTCATCCGGAACGATTTGTGGAGCGATTTCATCATCCGGCGTGGACTCGCGACGAGGTAGCAAAATTTTTAGGAACACCAGCGGGATTATTGATATTCAAGAACGCTGTAAAATATGTAAAATAGAAATTAGATTAAAATAAAAAGTGAGAGGTGATTAAAATGAAAAATATACTTCAAAAATTCAAAGAGTTTCCGTTATCTATAAAAATAATAGTAATATTTTGTGTGATAGCTATATTTGATGTTTTAGAAGGATTACATGAGGCTATTAACAATATATATAACAAAGATGGGGGAACTGTTACTACTGTCATATTATTTATTATTGCTGCAGTGTTTGTTATATCTTTTCTAATGCAATTGATAAATATATTTAAGAAAGATAAAAAGGCTTATACTTTTTCTAAAATTCAATCAAGACTTGCTTTAGCTGTATGTTTTTTATTTCCAATTTCTATGATGTTTTTTAGATTGGGTTTTATTATTGATGGTCCAATTTTTTTAAGAAATTTTTTTGGTTTTACTTTTAGCATTCCTTTAAGATTTCTTTTAAGTTTTATAGAAATTAATGCAGGGTTTTTAGCCAATATAGTTGTGATGTTTTTATTGCCTATCTTAATATTACTAATTCTTGAGGTTTGGAAATCAAGGCAGATAAAAAAATATTGCACGAAATAACTTTAGGAGATGAAAAATGAGTAATATAATTCAAAAATTCAAAGAGTTTCCGTTATCTATAAAAATAATTACAGTTTTTATTGTAGTAGTAATAGTTAAACTGATAATTTTTATCTTTTTTCTTCCATACGTTTTTACTTCGTATATTAATATACCTAGTGTTTTTATACGATATACTGTAATTTTAGTTAGCTTTTGTTTGCAATTAATATTTCTATTTAGAAGAAGCGAAAAAGCATTTATTTTTTCCTTAATTCCTATAATCGTAATTTTATTAATGCTTCCTTTTGTTCCCGCAGAATTTGGATATATTTTATATGACTACTCTGTATGGGGAATTTTTATTGGGTTTACTTTTGAATTGCCATTTTTCTTGGTAATCCAGCCAACAACTCTTATGTGGGGACTTTATTTTATCATTATAGTAGCATTAGAAATATGGAAGATAGTAAAAATAAAAAAATATTGCACGAAATAACTTTAGGAGATGAAAAATGAGTAATATAATTAAAAAATTCAAAGAGTTTCCGTTATCAATAAAGATAATAAGTATTTTTTATATGGTAGCAATTTTTAAACTTATTCAAGATTTAGGACATATGTTTTATGTTCTTCCACAAATTTCAGTGGGGGAATCTTTTGGTCTGTTGATATCAATTTTTGGTTTTTTAATTTTTTGTATAAGCTTTATTATTCAGCTTATTTATTTTGGTAAAAAAAATAAAAAAGCGTATGTTATTTCAATAATACATTCAGTTTTGGCATTTTTTATTGGAATTCCAAGAATTCTTATTATTATTGCCTTTATAGGATGTTCTGTAAATCCAGTTAAATTTTCTGAAGCGTATTTTTGTCTTTCTGGATTTACTTTTTTCTTGCCAGGATATTTTTTATATAAAATGTTTGCAGGTTTATCATCATATTTTCCTTTATGTTTAAACTTTTTTTCTATGTTGATAATAATCGTTGTTTTAGAAATATGGAAAGTAAACAGAATAAAAAAATATTGTGTTAAATAAGGATTTCCTCCCCCTTGAGGGGGGAGGAAGTGAGCTTGAGAAAGCGAGCAGGTGGGGGTGTTGTTTCAGACGAGATAAAAGTAAATGGGTAAAATAAAAAATTTAAAAGTTCAAGAAAATGCCAAAGAACTTCGTAAAAGTCTTACACCAGCAGAAAGATTTTTATGGAGCAAGATAAAAGAGAAACAATTGGGCTATAAATTTAGAAAG
>JABHZW010000041.1 GCA_018656005.1 Candidatus Pseudelusimicrobium marinum
TTTTCTCTTTCAGGTTTTACCAGGGTGGTCATATATTGTAGAATTGCTGGTGTAAAGGTATTAACATATCCGGAAATTCCGTCTTGTTTTGATTCCTCTTCTCTAATATCACCCCCTTTAATACGCATATATTCCTCAAATTCATATTCTATTATATTAGCACTTATTACACCTGTTAAAAGAAGAGTTTCCCCTTCGTCATTTCGATCGTTGACATTGTCTTGTGTAACCCGTTGTTTTACTTCATCTATAAGCAATAATTCAACAGCTTTAAATCGTAATTCTGTTTCCGTAGCACCAGTTTCTTCAAATTGTTCAAATGTTTCTTCTGGGGTTAAAGTGAGATCTTGTGAATAAGAACTTATTGTTCCTAACATAAGTAAACCAAATAACAATATTATTATTCTCGTTGTTAATTTTTTCATTTTTATTTTGCTCCTATTTTCTAAACTTACTGCATATATTATAGTAGTTAGCATATTATTTTACAAGGTACTTTAGTACTACAAACAACTCCTCGTTCCTTATAAGGAACGAGGGGTAAATTGATTTCTAAATTTTTGTTTTCATTCTAGATTGCGGATCAAGTCCGCAATGACAGGCAGGAAAAACTGAGATTGCCACGAAATTTTTTCTAGATTGCCACAAAATTGCTTTGCAATTTTTCGCAATGACAAAAATAAATCCCTCCCCCGCTTCGCAGGTACTCCCTTTTAAAAATGTAAGAAACATAGCAAATTATTTTTTCTTGCTTACTTGTTGTTGTAAATATTTCTTAAAATCTGGTACATCAGAACATCTTGAAATTGCTTCTTGGTAAGTTATTACATTATCTAAATAAAGTTCTACCAAGTTTTGGTTCAAACTATACATACCAATTTCACTACCAGTTTGTATCACACTTGCAATTTGCTCTATTTTACCTTCTCTTATAAGACTTCTTATTGCAGAGTTTGTTATTAAAACTTCACTGGCAAGTATTCTACCTGTGCCGTCAGCTTTTTCTAATAAATGTTGCGAAATTATGCCTTGTAATACGAAAGATAACTGTACCCGCACCTGCTCTTGCTGATTTGGTGGGAACACATCCACAATTCTGTTAATTGTTTGCGAAGCATCACTAGTATGAAGTGTTGCTAAAACTAAATGCCCTGTTTCCGCTGCATTTAATGCATGTTGAATTGTTTCCAAATCTCTAAGCTCACCCACTAAAATAACATCTGGATCTTGTCTTAAAATATGTCTTAATGCATTTGAAAAAGAATCAGTATCATTACCAACTTCTCGTTGGTTTATGATGCTTTTTTTATGTGTATGCACAAATTCAATAGGATCTTCCACAGTTACGATATGATAGCTTTTATTCTCGTTAAGATAGTTTATCATACTAGCAAGAGTAGTACTTTTACCACAACCAGTTGGACCAATAACTAAAACTAAACCACGGTTTAAAGTCATTAAATTATATGCAACTTTTGGAAGGTTAAGTTCCTCAAAAGTTTTAAATTCATAAGGAATAGATCTTATTGCAGCACCCATTGCTCCCCGTTGTCTGTAAATATTAATTCTAAGTCGTCCTATACCTTTCATAGAGAACCCGAAATCCAATTCATTATATTGTTCAAATCTTTGTTTTTGATCTTCAGTCATAATGGAGTAAGCTAGGTTTTGAGTTTCGTCCTTTGTTAGAGGTTCGTAAGGGGTTGCATAAAGTTTACCATTTACACGAAGTATCGGTGGCACACCTGTTGTAAGATGTAAATCCGATGCGTCCTTGGATTTCATTATTTTGAAGAGTTCTTCCATTGTTACCATTTTCTCTATCCCTCCACTAAAAATTAAAAATTTATATGCCTGCTAATAAATCCATAGTAGCATTATTTAAAGCACTTGTTATAGTCTTATCCTTATAATCTACCTCAAATATATACACTATCGGCTCTTTTCTTGGCTTTGTTAGACGATATTGCACCACATAAGTATTTTCATACAAATGTTCTACTAGCCAATTTTCCACATAACCTTGTTTGATGTTTTCTGTAAAAATTTGTTTAAACCATTCACCCACTGTGCCTCTTTTTGTATCTAAGTAATAAGAGGATACCACCTCTTTAATTTCTTCAGACACATTTGCATTAGCAACTGGTTCTGCGACTATTTTTGTTTCTTCCATAACTATTACTTTAGCTTTAGGTTGAACAGGTGGTTTTTTAGAAAAATATTGACTATACACATATATGCCAAGTATAAGCAAAATACTTGCTGATAGTGGCATAACTATATAAGAAAAAAAGTTTTTGCTATGTTTTTCTTTTGCAAGTTTGAAAGTTGTTGGATGTTTTATTCTTGTAGATTTTTTTGCTAAATTTTTATCTTTTAAGTTTGCAGAAATTGTTTCTTTATTGTATTTTTTTTCCATATTTTTTTCTATATGTTGAAAGTTTTCTGCAACTAATTTATCTTCTGTGTTTTCAATATTTTCTGTATTTTTGGTTTTTGTTGATTGGGAATCTTCCAATTTATGCCTTAACGAATGTTCTAAGCGTTCTGTTATTTCTTCTTCGCTAATATTTTCTAGCGATTTAAAATCTGGATAATCTATGGCCATTTTCCATTTTTCTTCTGTACCTACTTTATCCTCTGGACAAACTAATGTTGTAGGCAAAAAGTCTGACTTTGATAAAAGTTCCTCTGCCTTGAAAGGACCAATAATATCTGTGTTGCTGAAAATATAATATTTCATTTCTTTTCCCTATTTTGATATAGAAATTGCATTTTGCAATCTCTTTAACACTTCGTCTTTTCCAAAGCATTCTAGCATTTTGAAAAGAGCAGGACCATTACTCCTACCACTAACAGCACCTCTTAATGGCTGAAACACTTGTCCCATTTTGAAATTATTATCTGCTATAAAACTTTTTGTTTTTGTTTCTAATTCTTTTTCAGAAAAAGTTTCAAACCCAGAATATATTTCGTATATTTTTTGCAAAATATCTTTTGTTCCCTCTTTCACTAATACTTTGTTTGAAACTTTTTCTTCAAATTTTAATGGTGTAAAAAAGAAGCTTATAAGTTCTGGTATTTCTTTTAAAGTTTTATATTTTTCTTGCTCTAGGACTATTATTGTTTCCAATTTTTCGCTAGAAAAATTGGAAATATCTAGCCCCGCTTCCTCGATAAAAGGCATAGCAAGTTCTTTTAACTCTTTAGTGAATAAATTTCTTATATATTCGCCATTCATCCAATCTAGTTTAACATCGTCAAACACTGCTGGGCTTTTTTGACAACCTTTAATATCAAATTTCTTTTCCAATTCACCTTCTGCAAAAATTTGTTGACTATCTTCTGTAGCCCAACCAAGTAAAGCTAAATAATTTTTTAAAGCTTGTGGTAAATAGCCCTTATTTTTATATTCCACAACACTTGTAGCACCGTGCCGTTTGGAAAGTTTCGTACCATCTGCACCATGTATCATAGATAGATGTCCCATTATTGGTCTTTCAAAACCAAGAGCATCGTATATATTAAGTTGTGAAGGGGTGTTAGAAATATGGTCATCGCCTCTTATAATATGTGTCATTTTCATAAGTGCATCATCTATAACAACAGCGAAGTTATAAGTTGGATAACCGCTGGCTTTTTGGATCACAAGGTCTGTCAAAGTTTTATTTTCAAATTTTACTATACCTCTTACAAGATCTTCAAATTCCACAAAACCGTCTTCTGGCATTTTGAAACGAACCGTTGGTTTTCTACCTTCAGCTTCAAATTTCTTTTTATCGTCGTCTGATAAATTTCTACATTTACCACCATATTTCGGTGGTCGTTTTTCTTTCATTGCGAGTTTTCGTGCTTCATCTAACTCTTCTGGTGTGCAATAACAATGATATGCTTTGCCATCTGCTAAAAGTTTATCAATATATTTTTTATATATTCCTTTATCTGCTTGCTCCGATTGATAGAAAGGACCCTCGTCCCAAGTTAATCCTAGCCATTTCATACCTTCGAAAATGGCTTTGGTAGATTCTGCGGTAGAACGAGTTTCATCGGTATCTTCAATTCGTAAAATGAATGTCCCGCCCATACTTTTTGCAAAAAGATAGTTGAATAATGCAGTTCTTACACCACCTATATGTAGATGTCCTGTGGGTGATGGAGCAAATCTTACTCTTACGATTTGTTTGTTTTGTGTCATATAAAAATGTTAACCCTTCTTTATGTTAAAATATATTATATATTTTAGTATATATTTTGGAAAATCTAAAGGAGTTTAAAAATGGCAATAAAAATACTCATAACAGGCGGAACTTTTGATAAAGAGTATAATGAGATTAATGGAGAACTTTTTTTCAAGAAAACTCATATAAAAGAAATGCTAGAACTTGGTAGATGTAAGCTCAACATTAAACAGCAAGTTATAATGTTGAAGGATAGTTTGCATATGAACACAAAAGACAGACAGCAAATACTTTCTGCTTGTAAAAGTTCTAAAGAAAAACAGATTGTAATAACTCACGGCACAGATACTATGCCAGAAACTGCTAAATTTTTAGGTAAAAATTTAGCATCACTAAAAAACAAAACAATAATTTTAACAGGTGCTATGATACCTTATAAATTTGGTAGTTCTGACGGATTATTTAATTTAGGTAGTGCATTAAGTTTTGCACAAAGTATGCCAGCAAATATTTATATTGCAATTAACGGTAAAATTTTTAACTGGGATAATGTTAAAAAGAACAAAAAAGCAGGTAGGTTTGAAACTTTAAAAAGAAAATAAATAAAATAATTGTCATCCTGAACTTGTTTCAGGATCTTATAAAAAGATGCTGAACTAAATTCAGCATGACAAAAAACACATAATAAAAATGATAAAAAAA